>JAUCGI010000038.1 GCA_030378035.1 Desulfobacterales bacterium HSG2 | reverse complement strand
GAGGAGGAGAGCATGAAAAAACTCGGTCTTGCCTGATTTGGCAGGGCTTTCCGAAACTCCGCTCTCATCCTGTTCCGGAACCGGGTGTTCCGAAGAGAGGAGAGTTCTGTCCGGAAGACCGGATTTCCGGCAGTTTTTTTCCAAAAATTCTGTAAAAGGCATTTTAAACCCCCTCAGATCATAAAATTTTAACCCCGTACCAGACTGCGGGGTAATCTGTCGAAAGAGAAATTCAGCAGATACTAATTAATCCTGATTATAACAGATTTAGGGGAGGCCTTGTGAACGGCCCATAAACTTAAACTTGAACTTGAACTTGAACTTGAACGTGAACATTCATTTATGATCATGTCCAAGTTCAAGTTCAAGTTTAAGTTTAACATTCATTTATGATCATGTTCAAGTTTAAGGCTCCCCTAAATCCGTTATAATCCGACAAGTCTCGTTTTGATGCAACTATCTGTATTTATTTAATAAGTAAGTGCTAAACTTGAGTTATAAGGATACGGGACATTTTTAATTAAAAAACTCAAGTTTCGCACCCCTATGAATAACCATATATCAAGGGTTTTCGCAGATAACTGGTATCGGAAATTTGGCTTTTTTCGTTTTTTGGGCAACCTGAAATCAGGTAGTTATACCCCAATGCGAATAAAAACTGAATCCGGCAAATCTTGTTTTGATACAACTATCTGTATTTGTTTAATAAGTTTAGGTGCGAAACTTGAGTAAAAAAGTCTGAGGGAGGTTATGTTGAAAAACGACTGGCTGCTTAAAAGGCTGGACATGTTTTCTGATAGGACTGCCGTCATCCGGCAGGATCGGAAACACAGTTATCAGGAAATATCGGACGGTGTTTCCGGATATCTTGAAATATTGGGGAACTGCGGCATCGGGGCGGGCGAATGTGTCGCCCTGCACGGAGATTTTTCTCCGGATATCACAATGCTGCTTCTGGCGCTGATTCGGAATCACAACATTGTTGTTCCGCTGACACCGTCCGTGTCTTCCGCGATGGGGGACTGTCTGAGGACGGCCTGCGCGACGTCCCTGTTCGAATTTGAAAACGCGGACACATATCACATGAGAAGAATCAGTCATGCCGGAAGCCATCCGCTGCTGGAGAAACTGAGGCGGGACGGTGAGGCCGGACTGATTCTCTTCACCTCGGGATCATCCGGCGAAATGAAGGCGGCCCTGCACAGTTTCCCGAAAATACTGTCCAAATTCGGGAAGGCGGGCCGCCCGTTTGTCTCTCTCGGATTTCTGCTGCCGGACCATATTGGCGGCATCAACACCCTGCTTTATTCCCTGTGCGCCGGCGGAACAATTGTCGTGGGAACCGAGAGAACGCCCGACGCGATCTGTCAGGTCATCGAACGGCACGGAATCGAACTGCTTCCCACGACTCCCACATTTCTGAGAATGCTCATGATTTCGGGAGCATACAAAAAACATGATCTGAGCTCGCTCAGGCTGATCACTTACGGCACCGAGCCGATGCCTCCCGCGACATTGGAAGCCCTGGTAAGAATATTTCCCGATGTCGGGCTGAAGCAGACCTACGGACTCACGGAAACAGGAATTCTGCCGACGAGATCCGAAAGCTCCGACTCACTGGGCGTAAAACTGGGCGGTGACATGAAAATTGTTGACGGAATCCTTCACATCCGCCCCGAGGCGATGATGCTGGGATATCTGAACGCCCATGCGCCGATTGACGAAGATGGCTGGTATGATACCGGGGATGCGGTTGAAACAACGGACAGCGGATATCTCCGGATTCTGGGACGGGACTCGGAAATAATCAATGTGGGCGGCGAAAAGGTTTTTCCCGGGGAAATCGAGAATACGATATGCGGGATGGATAATGTCAGAGATGTGACCGTCAGGGGGATTCCGAATCCCGTAACTGGCAACATCGTGGCGGCAACTGTCGAACTGAGGGAAAACGAACCCGCTGAAACCCTGGAACAGAGAGTGCGGGAATTTTGCGGGAAACAGCTTCCGCCGTTCAAAGTCCCGGCAATTGTGGAAAAGGCGTCCGGCAGACTTCACAACGGACGTTTCAAAAAGATCAGGAGCTTCGCATGATGACTGAGAACACCGAAGGGCGGAAGGTGGTTGTGATAAGCGGGGGAAGCCGCGGCCTGGGCAGAGGGATTGCCGAGGCGATGCTGAACGACGGCAACATTGTCGCAACCTTCAGCCGATCTCCCACACCGTTCACCAAGGAACTCATGAAAGAGGGAAGGGACGTTTTTCTGTGGGAGGCGGCGGACGGCGAGGATTCCGAGCAGCTGAGACGGTTTGCCGGGTCGGTGATCCGCCGTCACGGCAGGATTGACATTCTTGTCAACAATGCCGGGGTCGGAATTGACGGCATCATGACCCTGGCCCGGGAAGCGGATATTCATCGCGGCATTGCCCTGAATCTGGAGGCGGCGATTCACCTGTCCCGCGCGTGTCTGAAAAGCATGCTTCCGCAACGAAGCGGATGCATCATCAACATCTCATCCGTCAACGCGGTTCGCGGGCACGCGGGCGTGGCGGTTTACAGCGCCACAAAGGCCGCGCTGGACGGTCTGACAAGAAGTCTCGCACGGGAAGTCGGTTCCGAGGGAATCCGGGTGAATTCCGTGGCGCCCGGATATTTTGAAAGCGACATGTCGGACAGGCTGTCAGAAAAACGACTCTCCCAAATTATCCGGAGGACGCCGCTGGGGAGACTTGGCAGGGTTTCGGATATCGTGGGGATGATCCGCTTTCTGATCTCGGAAGAGGCGGACTTTGTCACAGGGCAGACATTTGTCGTTGACGGGGGACTGACCTGTTAATGTTCATTATAAAATGAGAGGGAAGCAGAAATGGAAAATACGGAGAGCGTCGTGCATGAGGTCGTCTCAAAAGTGGCTGCCGAAAAGAAACTTGGGCCGGGGAGCGTTCGGAACAGCCGGACCCTGGTCGGCGATATCGGTTTCAAATCCATCGACCTGGCAAGGATTATTGCCATCCTGGAGCTGAGGCTGGGTGCCGATCCCTTCTCAGAGCTGGTTCCGGTAACCAGCATACGGACAGTGGGCGATTTGTGCAATGCGTACAGCCTATGTTTTTCAAAAGATAACCAGGCGGCCTGCGATGTCAGTTTCGAGCGGAGCAGAACCCGTGCGGAAACCCGTCTGAACGCCGCCGCTGTGCGGAGCGAACGCCGAAAGAGAATCGGAGGGAATCATGGAAAAGGATAAGCACGATCATGAACATCCTCATGCCGTTGCGATTGTCGGCATGGCCGGACGCTTCCCCGGGGCCCGCAATGTCGGGGAATTCTGGGAAAATATCGCAAACGGTGTCGAATCCGTCACATTCTTCTCAGAGGAGGAACTGATTCGCGCCGGCGCGGACCCGGAACGGGTGAGACATCCCGATTATGTGAAAGCCGCCGCCTTCCCGGAGGAGACGGACTGTTTTGACGCCGGACTTTTCGGATACACGCCGCGCGAGGCCATGATCACGGATCCGGCGCACCGTGTCTTCCTTGAGTGCGCATGGGAGGCCCTGGAGGATGCGGGGTGTGGCAGAAGTTTCCGGGGAGCGCGCATCGGAGTCTTCGGCGGGTCGGGTCCCGTGGTGGCAAGCCACCTGGTGCCCGGCGCGAACATCAGTCCCGATCTGCTCGGTCAGGTCGGCAGCATCGAGCATGTGGGAAACGACAAGGATTATCTGTGCACAAAAATATCCTACAGACTGAATCTCAGAGGACCGAGCCTCACAATACAGACGGCATGCTCCACCTCGCTTGTCGCGGTTCACGCGGCCTGCCAGAGCCTGCTGAACGGGGAGTGCGACATGGCGCTCGCCGGAGGGGTGAACATGCGGATGCCCCGGAAAGCCGGTTACATGGTCCGTGATTCGCCCCTGTATTCTCCCGACGGCCACTGCCGCCCTTTTGACGCGGAGGCGAAGGGGACGATTTTCGGAAGCGGCGCGGGCATTGTTCTTCTGAAACCGCTTGATCAGGCGCTCGCCGACGGAGACCCTGTCCACGCGGTGATCCTGGGATCGGCCGTCAGCAATGACGGGTCCTCGAAGCTGAGTTACTGGGCGTCCAGCGCCGACGGTCTTTCGGACGCGCTTTCCGAAGCCCTGGCAGTCGCCCGGGCGGAACCGGACACGATCGGATATGTGGAAGCCCACGGAACCGGGACGGAACTGGGCGATCCGGTTGAAGTCATCGCCCTGACAAGAGTGTTTCGCCAAAGCACCCCGGAAAAGCAGTTCTGCGCCCTGGGCTCGGTGAAATCGAACATCGGCCACACGGATTCGGCCTCGGGCGTCGCCGGTCTCATCAAGACCGTCATGATGCTCAGACACAGGATGCTGGCGCCGACCCTTCATGTGTCACGGCCGAACCCCAGATGCAATTTTGAGAAAAGTCCGTTTTTTGTCAGCACCGCCGCAAAGGAATGGAAAACCGGCCGGGAGAGACGACGGGCTGTGGTTAACAGCATGGGAATCGGAGGCACCAATGCCTGTGTGGTTCTTGAGGAATCGCCTGTCCCACCTGTCGGGCGGGACAGGCGGGACAATGCTCCGGAATCGGAGGAACCCCGGCTTGTCGTACTTTCCGCGAGGGATGCGGACCGGCTGAGGGCATACGCCCGGAAGCTGGCAGAATTTCTGGAGGAGCACGCCGACTCACCCGGCTGCTCCCTCTCCCCGGTTGCCTTCACACTCCAGACCGGCCGGGAAGCCATGCGGGAGCGACTGGCCGCGGTGGTGTCGGACACCGGGGAACTGAGGGAGAAACTGACGCGATATTATGAGGGCGAGCCGGACATACCGGATTTGTACACAGGAAGTGTGAAGGGAGAGAACAAAGCGGCGGAGCTTCTTATTTCAGGAAGCTCGGGAGAACAGTTTGTCAGGATCGTCACAGAGAACAGGGAGCTCGGCAAACTGGCGCAGTTATGGGTGCTGGGTCTGGAAACCGACTGGCATCTGTTATATCCGGAAGGTGTGCCGAACCGCATTTCTCTGCCCACCTATCCGTTTGCCAGGGAACGCCACCGGATACCCGGGCCGTCAGTCACAGGGCATCCCGCATCCGGCATCGGACATGCGGACAGAATTCATCCTCTGCTTCACCGCAACACTTCCGATCTTTCGGAGCAGCGGTTCAGCTCGACTTTCACGGGCGGGGAGTTTTTCCTGGCGGATCATGTGGTACACGGCGAGCGTGTCCTGCCGGGAGTGGCACATCTTGAAATGGCAAGGGCGGCAGTCGAGATGGCGGCCGGAGTTTCGGAAGACGGACACATCGGAATCAGGCTCAGAAACGTGGTCTGGGCCAGGCCGGTTGTGGCAGGGGACGAACCTGTGCGGTTGCACATCGGACTCTTTCCCGAAGAGAGCGGGGAGATTGCATACCAGATTTACACTGAGCCCGGGGATGCCGATGCGGAACCTGTCGTGCACAGTCAGGGAAGTGCTTTGCTGAGTCCGGCTTCGGAAGTTCCGACATTGGACATTGAGGCTCTGAAATCCGAGTGCGGCGAGAGGATTCTCTCATCCGACCAGTGTTATGAGACATTCAGGGCCATGGGCATCGACTACGGTCCCGGTCATCGGGGGATTGAAAAAGTGTATGCGGACTCGGGTCAGGCACTGGCAAAGCTGACCCTGCCTTCCTCAATATCAGACACACAGGACCGGTTTGTTCTGCATCCGAGTCTGACAGATTCCGCGTTGCAGGCTTCAGCAGGTCTGATGCGGACTGCCGCCGACACTGACAGCGCTGCCGGCCCCGGGCCTGCCCTGCCCTTTGCTCTTGAGGAGCTTGAAATATTCGGCGGATGCACAGAAAACATGTGGGCGTCAGTCCGGGAAAGGAGCGGCGGCAGGGTTCGGAAGCTCGATATTGATCTGTGCGATGAAACCGGAAGGATTTGTGTGCGGATGAGAGGATTCTCATCCGGGGCTTTGGAAGACGCCGCCGGTTCTGCAAGTTCTCTCGGAACACTGCTGCTTCAGCCTTTCTGGAAAGAGGAGGTAGCTGACCGGGAAGCCGCGGCGCCCGATTATGCCCGGCATCTCGTGATGCTCTGTGAGTTTTCCGAATCGGCAGGGGCGGACATCGAAGCCCGCATGACCGGGGCGCGCTGTGTCAGCCTGAAATCCCGGGGCGGTGACATCGCGGAACGCTTCGGAGACTGTGCGGAGCAGGTGTTTGCCGAGATCAGGGGCATCATCGGGGACAGGCCCGAGGCGAACGTGCTGGTGCAGACTGTGGTTCCCACGGAGGGAGAGCAGCGGCTTTTCTCAGGTCTGGCAGGACTGCTGAAAACCGCCCGGCTGGAGAACCCGAAAGTCATCTGCCAACTGATCGGATCGGAACCCGGGGCGGGTGCGGATGTGACTGCGGAGAGACTGAAAGAAAACGGACGATGCCCCGAGGACACGGAGATCCGGTATCAGGACGGCAGGCGTCTTGTGGCGGGTTGGAAGGAAATCGGAGTGTCTCCTGATGAACCTGATGTTCCCTGGAAAGACGGGGGTGTCTATCTCATCACCGGGGGCGCCGGCGGTCTGGGACTGATCTTTGCCGGGGAGATTGCGGCCGGGGTCAGTGACGCGACGCTGATCCTCACCGGACGGTCTCCGCTTGACGAGGCAAAAGAGGCCCGTCTGAAAGAACTGGAAGCGTCAGGCGCAAGGATCGAATACAGGCAGACTGATGTGACCCGGAAAGATGCGGTAACGGATCTGTTTCGGAACATCCGGGAGGAATTCGGAAATCCCGACGGCATCATTCACGGCGCGGGTGTGATCAGGGACAACTTTATCCTCAGAAAAACCGGGGAGGAGTTTCGGGATGTTCTGGGTCCCAAGGTTGCGGGACTGGTGAATCTGGACGAAGCCTCCAAGGAGATTCCCCTTGACTTCTTCATCTTTTTCTCTTCAGGAGCGGGAGCCACGGGCAATGTCGGCCAGGCTGACTACGCCTGCGCCAATGCCTTTATGGATGCTTATGCCGGATATCGCAGTGAGCTGGCGGATGCGGGGCGGCGTCACGGCCGGACGCTCTCCGTTGACTGGCCCCTGTGGAGGGAAGGCGGGATGCGCGTTGATGAGGAAACCGAAAAGATGATGAGGCGGAGCACCGGCATGATCCCCATGGAGACGGCGACAGGCATCAGCGCTCTTTATCAGGGGCTGGCATCAGGCGAGTCTCAGGTGATGGTGACTGAGGGCAGTCTCTCACGAATGAGGCGGGAACTGCTTTCCGCTCCGACTCCCCGGCAACCTGAAAAAACTTCTTATGCAATGACGGCTGACACTGACAGCCTGTCGGACAATGTGCGGACCGCCCTGATTCGGGCAGTGTCCGAACTGCTCAGGGTGAGGAACGAAGATATAGATGCGGATGCCGAACTGAACGAATACGGATTCGATTCGATCACGCTGACAGAATTTGCCAACAAACTGAACGAAAGATACAGGCTTGAGCTGATTCCGACAGTGTTTTTCGAATATCCGACCCTGCGAAGTTTAGCAAAATATCTGGCTGAGGAACACAGAGATCTGCTGGCACCGAAATTTGCAACGCAGACTGCGGCGGAACCTTTGGCACAATCGACAGATGCCTCTGCTGAAAAAAATACGCCTCTCAGAAAGAGACGTTCCCGTTTTGCACAAACACCGGTTCAGCCGGTTTTCAGGCAGGATGCCTGCCTCAGCGAACCTGTCGCAATTGTGGGAATGAGCGGAAAATTTCCGATGGCCGGGGATGTGAGTGAATTCTGGGAAAACCTGCTGGAAGGCAGGGACTGCATCACGGAAATTCCGACGGAACGCTGGGACTGGCGGAAGTTTTACGGGGACCCCGCAAAAGAGGCGAACAAAACGGACATCACCCGTGGCGGGTTTGTCAGCGGCGTGGATGAGTTCGATCCCCTGTTTTTCGGAATTTCCCCCAGGGAGGCCGTACTTATGGATCCGCAGCAGCGTCTGCTGATGACGTATGCCTGGAAGGCCATGGAAGACGCCGGCATGTCCGCCCGAAGTCTCGCGGGGACAAAAACCGCCATTTTTGTCGGAACCGGCGGCAGCGGTTACAGTGATCTGATTTCCAAGGCAGGCATGGAAATTGAGGCTCACAGTTCGACAGGCATTGTCCCCTCTGTGGGTCCGAACCGGATGAGCTACTTTCTTGACATTCACGGTCCGAGCGAACCTGTCGAGACCGCCTGCTCGAGTTCCCTGGTTGCGCTGCACCGGGCTGTGACCTCAATAGAGACCGGGGCCTGTGACATGGCAATGGCAGGCGGTGTCAACACGATACTGACCCCGGGTGCCCACATAAGTTTCAGCAAGGCGGGAATGCTGAGCGGAGACGGCAGGTGCAAGACCTTTTCCGATCAGGCTGACGGTTATGTCCGGGCCGAGGGAGTGGGAATGCTCTTTCTGAAAAGGCTGAGAGATGCGGAGCAGTCGGGGGATCATATTTACGGAGTGATCACAGGCACCGCGGAAAACCACGGGGGACGGGCCAGCAGCCTGACACAACTAATCCTTTCTTAACCACAATCCTTGTAGATTCCCCCCATGTCCCGTCAGGCCCGGGGAAACAATTTGAAAAATTGTTTTACATCCCCGCTCTTGGCAGTTCCGTGCGCAATCGGAAGCATCAGCCGACTCCGGGGCGGCTCCGCACGCCCCTCCGTGCGGCTGATGCTTCCGATTGCCCACGGAACTGCCCTGCCTGCCTTGCCTGCCCTGCCTATCCACCCTGCTGACCTGGAAGCAGAATGAGCCGGAACCCGAAGTACCGGTCGCGGGAGCCGGGGAGGGAGAGGGAGCGGAACGCCGCCCGGCAGAGCCAGGCGGAGGAGCTCCAAGCGCCGCCCCGAAGAACCCGGGACGAGCCTGTATCGGGCCCCGTAGGATTACTTACACGGCCGGAAGGATAGTTACCATACCAGTCCCTGCACCATTCCCATACATTTCCGGCCATATCAAGACAGTCATACGGACCTGCACCTGCCGGAAAGCAGCCGACAGTACTTGTCGTGTCGATTTTCCATTCATAATTTGCCTTGTCCGGGTCAGCCTCGTCACCCCATGGATAAATCCGTCCGTCGATTCCCCTGGCAGCCTTCTCCCATTGCGCCTCGGTGGGCAACTGTATTTTCCATCCCCGGTCTTTCAGCTTCCCAGTCAGCCACTCGCAGTATGCCGCAGCATCATGCCATGACACATTCACAACCGGATGATTGTCATACTCATTCCCCTCTTCCCAATTTTTTTTTTGGCTGATATCCGCTATCCTGAACAAACGCTCTGAACTGGGCAGCTGTCACCGGATAACGGGCAATCTGATATTCGGAGAGTTCAACGGTGTGAGGCAGTTCGTTATCCTCAGCATCTTTATCACGTTCCTTGTCACTACCCATCAGAAACTCCCCGGCCGGTATCCTCACAAACCCCAGTTCCTCATCATCCGGCAAATACCACAAATCAGGATTGAACCGGGGATCCCCCAGCTTTGCCAGTGTGTCACCCGAAGCGACCCTTTCCTTTGCTTCAAGCCGCCCGGTCTGAATCAGATCAGCCAGCCTTTTCCTTACCCGCTTTGCCAAGTCTCTCCCCAGGACGCTGTCCTCCGCCCTGTTCATGCCGACTTCGAGCAGAACGTCACCTGCCAGCCATGCCTTGCGCCATGCGGTTTCATTGTCATCCGCCTCGGCCGGACAGAGTTCGCCCACAAGGGCCAGAGGCTTGTCAGAGTCTCCGGCCAGATAGACCAGCCGTCCCACAGCGAGCAATATGACCTCCCGCCAGAAACTCCCCGTCTCCGCCAGAGCTGATGCCTTCTTGGCAAAATCTGCCTGAGAGGAGAGGTGCGCACCGGCCAGATATTCCTGAAAGGTGCGATGCGGAAAGGAATATATCCCCGGCTCACGCTCAAGCAGAAGCCCGGCCCGCAGTCTGACGGTCTCAATGACCCGGGTTGCCCAGTCCAGGCTTTTCTCCGGGTGCAGGCCGGCCAGGGCCTTTGAGAGTTCCCATTCCGTTATGTCTGCCAGTGATCCGCTCTTCTCCCTCTCTTTTTTCCCGTGGGCCTCAAAGGCAAGACGCCACAGAAGCTTTTTCAGATCCACATCGGCCCGCCCGGCATCCAGCAGCAGTTTCCGGAGGCGGGGCAGTCTCTCCTCACCGGTCGTTTTGATCTGCTCCCATCGCCAGAGAAGGATATCCACAGTCTCCTCATAAAGCAGGGCCCTTGCCTCGGGCAGTCGTCCCTTGTGGGTGTTCACCAGAGCCATCACCGTAAGCAGAAGCGGATTGCCTGCCAGTCGCCACAGATCAGGACGGCGCACCGCGGTCAGAAGGCGTCGGGCCAGCCCTTCCGCCTCCTCCGTCTTTACCACATTCAGTCGGGACAGGTCCTCATACCATGCGCTGATAAAGGCTTCGACTTTCTTTTCATCAAACGGGGCAAGCTCAAACACGGGAAAGTCATCCTGGTTCAACTGCCATTCCCTGTTCTGGTAGGAGAGAACACGGCAGGTGACGATACACCGGCTGTTTTCATACCTTTCCGCAAACGCTGTCACGGCATCTCTGACAAAACGCCGCTTTTCCTGTGTCGGAATTTCATCCAGACCGTCCAGAAGAAGGACGGCTTTCCCCTTCTCCAGCGCATCTTTCAGAACATCGGCGGCCCGGGCCAGTTCGAGGGAGTCAAGGCGGCTGACAATGAATTTCCACAGATGCCCCGGTTCGGCTTTCCTCTCATTTTCGGGGAGCCACAGGGCGAAATCTCTCAGCACGACGGGAATCGGCGTTATGTCAGCCTCATCTTCCGGCCAGTGTGAAAGCTGACATGCCTGACCCTCTCCGGCGTGAGATGCCAGACAGAGGGTGAGGTGACTGACGAAGGTGGTTTTGCCCGAACCGGGATCTCCCAGGATAACGAGACGGCGGTTGTTCACTGCCGCTTCAAGCGCGGGAAGCAGGCGTGTTCTGTCTCTTTCCGGGGAAGCGGGCAATTCCTTTTCCTCCCTCCGCTGTTCTTTCCCGGAATCGGACAGGGGAACCTCTGTTCTGGTGTCAAGTTCCACATAGACCCGATCCAGTTGAAGGTGTTTCTGCTCACCGCACGGGTCACTGACGCCGACATCAACGCCTCTCAGGGGGAGGTGTTTAATGGATTGTGTCAGGGTTCGGCGATAGATGCCGAGTATTTCAGCGGGATCAGGTTTGTCCGGGCCGGTGCGAAGGTGTATGCCGCCTTCGACGCTGGCATTGTCTCCGATAAGCCCGACTTGGGAATTTTTGGTTGTGTATGCTTTTCCCCGGTCTTTTGCGAGGAGAGCGTCCCTGCCGGCGCTGATGTTTGTCTCATCCCCGCCCAGACCCTTTACCGCGGCCCTGTATGTGTTCTCATCCAGGATGCCGCTCTCGAATGCCTTTTTCAACTGGATCAGTTGTTTGTCAATTTCATTCATCTCTGTTTCTCCGAAATAAAACTGCAAGTTCAATCCTCGGCTGGAAAGCTTCAGGCACTTCTCAGCGTTGTTGGGATACCTTTATTCTTTAATGTGCGGGGATCTGTTGATCCTCTCTCAGCGTTGTTGGGGTGCCATTTTTCTTTAGTGGTGCGCCCGTGTGCAATTCTCGCTCTTGGCAGTTCCGCTGCGCAATCGGAAGCATCATCCGACTCCGGGGCGGCTCCGTACGCCCCTCCGTGCGGCTGATGCTTTCGATTGCCCACGGAAGTGCCTAGCCTGCCTAGCCGTCCTGCTGACCTGAAAGCAGAACGAGCCGGAACCCGTAGTGCCAGTAGCTATAGCCGATGGGGGAGTCGAGGCGAGACGCCGTCCGGCAGAGCTTGGCGGAGGATCCCCATGCGCCGCCCCGGAGAACCCGGCCCGAGCCTGTCATACAGACAGGGTCGGCAATACTATCCCTGTATGTATCGGTAATGATATTCCATTTGTCGTCACAATCACATCTGTCCAGGCACCACTCCCACACATTGCCAGCCATATCCTGAATCCCACAAGGACTTTCACCTTCAGGAAAGCATCCCGCCGCACTTGTCGTGCCGATTCCCGTATCGCCATAATTTGCCTTGTCCGGGTCAGCCCCGTCACCCCAGGGATATATCCGTCCGTCGGTTCCCCTGGCAGCCTTTTCCCATTGCGCCTCTGTAGGCAACTGTATTTTCCATCCCCGGTCTTTCAGCCTGTCAGTCAGCCACTCGCAGTATGCCGCGGCATCATGCCATGACACAGACACAACCGGATGGTTGTCATATTCATTATATTTTTCCCAGTCCTCTTCCGGCTGATATCCGCTCTCCTGAACAAACGCTCTGAACTGGGCAACTGTCACCGGATAGCGGGCAATGTGATATTCGGAAAGTTCGACGGTGTGAGGCAGCTCGTCATTTCCGGCATACCTATCCCGTTCCTTTTCACTTCCCATCACAAACTTCCCCGCCGGAATCCTCACAAAACCGAATTCCTCATCATCCGGCAGATACCAGTTATCCGGGGATCACCGAGACAGGCCAGATTGTTCCCTGCCAACGCCCTTTCCGTGGCTGGCAACAGGTTCTCTTGGATAATTTGCAGCAGCCATCCACGCACCCGTTCAAGCTTCTTCTGATTGCGGGGAGATATTTTGCTCAGATCCGCAGTCTCGGCCAGGGCCTGCCCCGCGATATGCGCTCCCCATAAGTCGGCTGTGTCCGCCTCCGAATCATCCGGCTCCCGATGGCACAGGGCATCCGCAAGAGCCCAGATGGCAAACTCGCCGCCCCTCGCCGTCTTTGCCCCGGCAAGCAGACAGACCTCACGCCAGCGGTTCGGGTCGTTTCTGCACAAATCGGCAACCTGCTCGGGAAAATCAAGGTCCGTCAGATGACACGCGGCCAGATATTCCTGGAACGTGCGATGGGGAAAGGAATAGACACCCACGCCCCTGGGCAGCAGCAGTCCCGAACGCTCGCCCAGATGCTCCATCAGATATTTGGGCATGACATCCTTTTTTTCGGCCAGCCGCATAAGCCCCGACACCAGATCCCCCTCGGAAATGTCGGCTGTCCCGTGCAGTTCCGGCTGGCTCTCATGGGCCTTGTATGCCAGCTCGTTCAGAAGGTCCCGCACCTTTTCCCGGTCCGTGCGGAGCCATTCCGTGAGACTGGGCTGCATCACCCTGGCATCCCCTCCGGTGTCATAGATGACCTTCCGGCTTTCCCACCAGTCGAGCAGAAGATCAACGGTGTCATCGTACAACTGCTCACGTTTGTCAGGGAGCGTGCCGCCCCGCCATGCGTGAAGGCTTGCCATCAGTGTCAGCAACAGCGGACGGGTTGCCAGTTCCCTCAGACGCCGGCTTCCGAACACCGCCCGTTTCAGGAGTTCGGCCCTGCCCTGCGCATCCTCGGCATCCGTGCGCCTCAGTTCGGCGAAATGGGCATACCAGCGGTCAACAAAGCGGCGAATCTGTCCCTCACTGAAGGGGGCAAGCACGGACTCATGCAGCCCGGGGATGCGCCAGTCCTGCTTCTGGTAGGCATAGGTCCGACTGGTGACCAGGACCCTGCACCGGTGAAAGGTTTTCATGAAGTCCTCAACCACCGCTCTGATCCGCACCCGGCGGTTGTCCGCCTCGGGGACCTCGTCCAGGCCGTCAAGCATGAGCAGGCCGCCTTTTTCCCGCAGTTCCTCTTTGAGATGCGGTTCGAACTCGGAGAGTTCCGCCTTTTTCAGTTCGTGTGTGATGAACTGCCACAGTTCGGTTGCGGATGTATTCCTGTCCGGCAGATGTCCCGCGGCAAAGTCACGCAGGATGATCCGAACCGGCAGAAGCGGGCCGTGTTCCCAGGGCTGCCTTTCCTCCTCGTCCTTTCCCTCGTTATCCGGCAGCGGACGGGTCAGCAGGTCAAGGTTTGCCTCGGGATGCCCCAGGCATTCGCCGGCGAGGCAGAGCGTGACGAAGTTCACAAAGGTTGTCTTGCCGCTTCCGGGATCGCCCAGGAGAACGGTGTGCTGATGCCGGTCTGCAATTTCGAGTGCGGAAATCCGGCGGGTTTCATGCGGGCTCATCATTTCCGCGGGGTCCTGGCGGTCTGATCCTCGGGTCAGCAGTGCCGTATAGACAGCGGCCAGATTCAGGCGTGATTCCGTGTCACAGGTTGCCGTTTTCGGGTCAATGCCTTCCAGGAAAAGGATACCCGCATCGCAGAACAGGCGGTAAAGGTATGCCGTCCGCATTCTGCCCGGGTCGGGCCGGTTGTCATCCGAGCGGATATACTGATTGACAGTGCCTATCCACTCAGCCACGGTAACTCCCTGGATGTTTTCGCCTTTCACAGTGTTTCCGAAGTGTATCCCGCCTTCGATGCTGGCGTTGTCACCGAGAACACCGACTTTGCTCCTTTCTACCCGAATCAGAGTCTCTGCCGCTTTCAGGATATCTTTGTCCCTGTCAGCGGCGACTTCGTTTAACAACTTCTCTAACGGGGCTTTCCAGAATTCAGGGTCTTCCTCGTACTGGTTTAGCACATCCGGTTTGTTGTGCTCTGCAAAGCGTTTTTGTATCAGTGATTTCAGGGCGGCGTACGCTTTTCTGAGTGCCGGGTCTTTCGCTGGGATGGCGGTTGCCAGTGCATTTGTTATGAGATTCGTTGGTTTTGTTGTCATGTTGTTGTTATCCTGTGTTGCGTTTTTTTATTTCGGGAATGACCCTTTGTTCGATCAGAAGCATCAGCCACTCCGATTATGCACGGAACTGCCCTGTTAGCCGTCCTGCTGACTTGGAAGCCGGACGAGCCGGAACCCGTGATACCTGAAGCGGGAGTCAGGGCAGCCGGCGATACGGGACGCCGCTCGGCAGAACCCGACGCTAAAGTTCCATGCACCGCCTCGGCGAACTCGGTGCGAGCCTGTATTGGGATACGCAGGATTACTTACACGGCCGGAAGAATAGCCATCATACCGGTCCCTGCACCATTCCCATAGATTTCCGGCCATGTCAAGACAGCCATAGGGACTTGCACCTGCGGGAAAGCAGCCGACCGCACTTGTCGTGCCGATTCCCGTATCGTCACAATTTGCCTTATCCGGGTCGGCCTCGTCACCCCATGGATAAATCCGTCCATCGGTTCCCCCGGCTGCCTTCTCCCATTGCGCCTCGGTGGGCAGTTGTACCTTCCATCTTCGGTCTTTCAGTTTCTCAGTCAGCCACTCGCAGTATGCCGCAGCATCATGCCATGAGACATTCACAACCGGGTGGTTGTCATATTCATTATCTTCTTCCCAGTCCTCTCCCGGCTGATATCCGCTATCCTGGACAAAGGATCCGAACTGCGCCACTGTCACAGGATAGCGGGCAACGGAATATTCGGAAAGTTCAACTGTGTGGCTTCTTCCCATCAGAAACTTTCCTGCCGGTATCCTCACAAATCCGAGTTCGTCATCATCAGGCAGATACCAGTTGCCCGGGTTGAACCGGGGATCGCCGTGAACAGCCAGCGTGTTGCCGAGAGAGACCCGTTCTTCTGTTCCGAGTACGTCATCAGCCTGCAAAGCGGCAGCCATCCACCTTCTGACCCGGTTCAGGACAGCTCTGCCCACGTCATCCCCCTTTACATACAAAAGTCCGATTTCCATAAGCGCCTCGACAGCGATCTCCAAGCGATGATAAGCAGCCGCATTCGGTTTCGATTCGCTCACTTCGGCCGGATAAAGCGCATTTACCGAGGACACTGCCTGGACTTCCCTGTGAGTCCGGGCGGCATAACCTGCCGCCAGTATGAATACGATATGCCATTTGTTCCCATCTTCCCTGACCAGCCGGGCGGCCTCGCCCGGATAGTCTTTTGTCCCGACAACCAGATGACAGGCAGCCATGAATTCCTGAAAGGTTCTGTGGGGAAAAGTGTATGCATCGGGCTTATGACGAATCAGCAGACCCGCACGCTCCCGCACATAACAGATAAAATCCCCGGCTTTGTTCCAGTCGTTGTTCAGGCAGGGGGCGAGATGCTCCCGCAGGTCAGCCTCCCTGATATCCGCTGTCTCTCCTCTCCTGTTATGACCTGCATGTGCTCGGAACGCAACATTGTAAAGGCCCGCTTCAAGTCTGTTCATCTTCAGACCCGGAATATTCAGTGTTTCGATAATTCCCTTTTCCCCGCCCATCCGACTTTCCCACCGCCTCAGCAGCAGATCAACCGTCCCCTGATACAGTTCCACCCGGTCTTCCGGCAACTGCCCTCTGAATGTGTGAAGCAGCGCCATGGCCGTTATGAGCAGCGGCCTTTCCGCAAGCCCGATCAGATCAAGCCGGGTTGCGGCATATTTCAGCCTTTCCGCACGTTTCCCCGCTTCTTTCTCTGTGAAACGCCCCCTTGCCGCAAGCTCGCGATACCATGCGGAGACAAAGCTTTCTATCTGTTCTCTGCTGAACGGGAATAGGGTTGCCTGACGGAAGCCCTGCAACTGGTAATTCTGTCCGATGTAGGCGTAAATCCGGCAGGTCACAAGATACCGGTGTTCTTTGTATTTCTCCGCAAATTCGCTGACGGTGGTGACTACAGTCCGGCGTAGTTCAGGCGGCACTTCGTCAAGACCGTCAAGCAGGATGAGATAAGGGGTTTCGGGTTCGGCCAGGCCTTCATACAGCGATTTCCAGAAGTCTTTCATGGCTGTCTTCAGATTGGCTTCCAGATATGAAAGAAGCAGATCAGGCCCGGGTTGAGAGTTTTTGTCAAGACCAGCTACAAATTCACGGAGTATCACCCTGACGGGAAGCAGCACACCGTGTTCCCATATCCCGGTATTTTCCAGCCGGTTCAGCCATTCATCAGGATTTCTGCTTCTGCCTGCCTGAGCCATGATATGGGTAAGGTAATTGACAAAGGTTGACTTGCCCGAACCGGGATCGCCCAGCAGAACCAGCTTTTCCTCCCTGCTGATCATCTCCTGCGCGGAAATCCGTCCTGTTGCCCATTGTAGGTGTTCCCTAACCTCATCCTCGGTTTCCGGCCTTCCAATCTCCGTGGTGTCAAGGGTCGTGTAAATATCGGCAAGCCCCAGGGATTCTCCCCGTTCCGGGTCCGCATAATCCGGGTCAACATTTACCCATGGCAGGCGGTTGGTTTCAATCGCAAGGTCTTGCAGGTATTGCCGGCGTAGTGATTCCGGGTCAGTCTTATCGGCATAGACCTTTATATCGCCTTCAACTTTGGTATGATCACCGGCAACCCCGATTTGGGAACCTTTAATTGCATAAGCTTTCCCCCGGTCTTTTGCGAAGACAGCGTCCTCGCCGGTGCTGATGTTTGTCTCATTTCCATCCCCGGCCAGAGCTTTCACCGCGGCCGTATATGTATCCTCATCCAGGATACCGCTCTCGAACGCCTTTTTCAACTGAGCCAGTTTTTTGTCAATTTTAGTCATCTGTGCTTCTCCGAAATAAATCTGCAAGATCAGTCCACCGGCTGAGGAGCCTCAGACACCCTCAGGGGCGCTGTGGGGGTCAGCCGGCTTTAGCCTGCTTTAGCTTTTAGCCCCGGAATTGATTCCGGGGCGGTTGCCGGGGAATCAAAGCCCGGGGAAACAATTTGAAAAATTGCTCTACATCTGTGCCGGGGAAACAATTTGAAAAATTGTTTTACATCCCCGCTCTTGGCAGTTCCGTGTGCAATCGGAAGCATCAGCCGACTCCGGGGTGGCTCCGCGCACCCCTCCGTGCGGCTGATGCTTCCGATTGCACACGAAACTGCCCTGCCTGTCTTGCTTGCCTTGCCTGCCCTGCCTAGCCGTCCTGCTGACCTGGGGAGAGAGCGAGCCGGAGGCCGAGGCTGCTGCCCCGCTTGCCGGGCAAGTTGTCGTGCCGGTTCGCCGACCGGCAGTGCCCGGCGGTGCCGCCCCAGCCGCCGCCCCGAAGGACACGGTACGAGCCTCTGTCGGGTCTCGTAGGATCAGTAACGGTACCGGAAGGATATTCACCATACCAATCCCTGCACCATTCCCATACATTCCCGTGCATGTCATACAGCCCCCAAGGATTTGGCCTGAGCTTGCCAACCGGATGTGTTCTGTCCCCCGAATTACCACGATACCAAGCATACTGACTTAATCTGTATGAGTTGTTTCCGAAGTAATATGCAGTTTTTGTGTCGGCTCTGCATGCATACTCCCACTCCGCTTCTGTGGGCAGTCGGTATGTACCTTCTCCCCTTTTATTCAGGTTCCTGATAAACCTCTGTACATCATTCCAGGAAACACTCTCAACCGGACAGTCATCTCCGCAGTCTTTGAAATCTGAAAGATTACTTCCCGTGATCGCTTTCCACTGTCCCTGTGTAACCTCCGTTGTCTGCATGTAAAAGCCTTTGGTCAGTGTCACCTTATGTTGTTTTTCATCATCATCACGGCCGGATTCATTGTCGGGACTTCCCATCATAAAAGTTCCGGGAGAAATGTAAACAAATTTCATCTTTAACGAGTTGACAAATGGCTTGACAATTGTTTTCCGGGGGTCGGCTATCCGTTTAAGTTCAACCTCAGTTTCCGTCATTTTTCCGGGAATTATTTCCACATTTTCCTTTGAACTCTCATATCCTTTTGCTGAGATTTCAAGAACATAGTCACCGGCCTGAAGTTCCATTCCGTGTTTGTATTTTTCTTTAATGTCCCGAATATGAATAAGAGCATCCGAAGGGCTGACCTTTACATAAAGACTGCCTGTCTGTTTCGGAAGAGGGACTAAAACAAACTTCAGAGCCTCCGAATTTTCAAACGGAAACCGGATGATTTTCTCCTGAGTCTTATATCCTGCCAGTTTCACACTCAGACGGACTTTTTCTGTTGCGGACAGTTTCAGATTTGTCGGGGAAACGCCTTTTTTCCCGCCATTCACAAACACAGTCGCACCGGATGGATCGGTTTCAATCCGGATGATTTCGGTAACGGGATCCAATTTTGCCCAGATTGTTGTCGGTTTCTGTAAATCAACCTCTTTTTCATACGGCTCATAACCGTCCTTTTCGACACGCAATATGTGTTTCCCTCTTTCCAATTCGATATCCAGACGGGTTGAACCGTGTTTTTTTCCGTCAATGTAAACCGTGTCATTATACACTTTCGAGCGCACTGTGAGCATCACTTTGACTTTCTCTGTGTATGTCTCATCATTGCTACGGTATTTTGTTCCGTCCTCTCCTTCCTGCTCAACGGTGTATGTGACTGTTTCTTCTTTATCCAGATGCCTGTCATCCGTATATTCGTCGGTAAAAGAATAGCCGATCTGTCTTTCATCATCAAAAACCAGTGTGATAGGCTGTCTGTTTTTCACATTGCTCTTCCATGTCAGACGCCTTGTGCTTGCAATACCTCTGACATTCAATATGATAGCCGGTTCTCCGTTCGTAAGCTGTCGCTGAATCGGCGGTGTCATTCGTATAATATTTTTAAACTGATGTTTTTCATCTTCAGGCAGTCTTTCAACCTTGATCATGGCAAAATCGTTAAATCCGAAACGACTGCTCCCGGGTGCCATGTACTGGGCATAATTTTGTTCCTGGTAATATTTATTGCCTGCCTGGTCGGTTATTCTGAAACCGAAGAAAGGGCGCACATATCTGGGATCATCAGCCGGTATCCGGGGCAGCCCCTGCACGGTAGTTTCAAATTCAAAATAGGTGACACCTGTTTCGGAATCCTCCTTTGTTCTGACAGGGATATTTATTTCCTGAGACGGTCCGTCATGAAAATACAGAACCTCGACCGAAATTGTGTTGCCCGGAATCTGGAACTCACTGGCAGCCTTTCCCCTGATAATGCGCTGATCCGGGTCTGATTCGGACTGGGCCGTTTCGACTCTGACAACAGGAGGAACATTTGTAAATACGATTATAGAGTCATCTGAAAGCATTTCAGCGGGAAAGCCCACACGAACCCGATGATGTCCTTTTTTTACCATCTCTTCAGTGGGATTCTGATCTTTTAAAACGAAATGCCATTTCTGCCACAGATATTCATCGTTTTTCAGATGTTCTTTCGGAATCCCCTTTTCACTGAACAAAATATCGTCAAACTGAATGTCTAACGGTCTGTGTCGGTTTGCGGAATCATTTTTTGCTGTGATAACCATCGCAGCATCCGATCTGAGGATCGGGTTATCTATTGCAAAACACGGGGATTCTTTCACCTGAACGGGAGGTTTGTCAGTGTCGCCGGAAGGTAAAATACCTATGACAGCTATTAATGCCAGAATAAATATGATCAGGATCACAAACCAAATTACAGGTGACTCCTGGAAATTTTGTATAAGAGTCTTGATTTTACCCGCCTGAACAACTCCCTCAGCTTTATCGCTTTTTACAGAAAATTTTGATTTGTCGTTATTTGCCATTATCTGATCTCACTTCTGATGCCGGATTTTCAATTATTCCCACGGGATAAAAACCAATTTTGAGAATCAACCCCCCCAGCAATGAATTGCCGGGTTATTATCAGTTGTCCCTACGGGACAAAAACCAATTTTGGGAACGAGTCCCCGGCAATGAATTGCCGGGCTATTATCAAGAGTCCCTACGGGACAGGTGTTCCTCCAATCTCCATAGCAGACTGTAGCAGACTTCAGCCTGCTTTGGCTTTCAGCCCCGGAATTGATTCCGGGACGCTCGCTGTAGCCATGTCCCGTTAGGGACATTTGAGAAGCCGAGTTATCCATCCAGAAAGGACGCATTAATTGCGACCGAAGAACTTCCGGAGAGCACAACTAATCCTCTCTTAACCACAATCCTTGTAGAGATTCACATCCGGCAAGGACGCATTTAATTGTAACCGAAAAACTCCCGGAAAGCACAACTAATCCTTTCTTAACCACAATCCTTGTAGATTCACCCATCAGAAAGGACGCATTTATTGTAACCGAAGAACTCCCAAAAAGTCCAACCAATCCTTTCTTAACCACAATCCTTGTAGAAACCCACTCTTGGCAGTTCCGTGCGCAACCGGAAGCATCATCCGACTCCGGGGCGGCTCCGCACGCCCCTCCGTGCGGATGATGCTTCCGATTGCGCACGGAACTGCCCTGCCTGCCTTGCCTGCCCTGCCTAACCACCCTGCTGACCTGGGGAGAGAGCAAGCCGGAGGCCGAGGATGCCGTACCGGTAGCCGGGTGAGTTGCCGTACCGGTACGCCGACCGGCAGTTCCCGGCGGTGCTGCCCCAGCCGCCACCCCGTTTGACACGGTTCGAGCCTGTATCGGGCCCCGCAGGATTACTTACACGGCCGGAAGGATAGTCACCATACCAGTCCCTGCACCATTCCCATACATTTCCGGCCATGTCAAGACAGTCATACGGACCTGCACCTGCGGGAAAGCAGCCGACCGCACTTGTCTTGCCGATTCCCGTATCATCATAATTTGCCCTGTCCGGGTCAGCCTCGTCACCCCAGGGATAAATCCGTCCGTCGGTTCCCCTGGCTGCTTTCTCCCATTGTGCCTCGGTCGGCAGTTGTATCTGCCACTGATGCCCCTGCTCCCTGAGCTTCTCAGTCAGCCACTCACAGTATGCCACGGCATCATGCCATGACACATTCACAACCGGATGATTGTCATATTCATTATCTTCCTCCCAGTCCTCTTCCGGCTGATAACCGCTCTCCTGCACAAAGGCTCCGAACTGCGCCACTGTCACAGGATAGCGGGCAATGTGATATTCGGAAAGTTCGACGGTGTGAAGCAGTTCGTTGTCCTTGGCATGTTTATCCCGCTTCTTGTCACTTCCCATCAGAAATTCCCCTGCCGGTATCCTCACAAAGCCGAGTTCGTCATCATTCGCCAGATACCAGTTGTTCGGGTTGAACCGCGGGTCGCCCACCCAGTTCAGCGCGGTACCCGCGTCATTGCGTTCCCGTGGTGTCAGAGCAGTGTCAGCTTTCAAAGCGGCCAGCAGCCAGTTCTGCACCCGGCCGTGGATTTTTGAATATCTTCCGGACCGGGATGCCTGTTCCGTCTCAACATGTTTTACAAATTCCGTTTCTCCCATGGCCCGCGCGGACAGGCAGACAACGGCCGAGATATCGCTGGTTAATTCCGTGTCTCCCGGATTATATGGCAACAGGCAGTCCACCATATCGTAAATATTCTTTGGCGTATTCTGGGATGATCCGGCCGCGAGAAGGAAGACCTCCCGCCACCAAGACAGATCCCGCAGCACACATTTTCTCAGGAACTCCTCGAAATCGCTTTTTTTCATAATACCGGTCGCGGCAAGATATTCCTGAAACGTGCGGTGCGGAAAGGCAAATGTCCGGTTATCCCGCGCCTGTAGCAGTCCCGCACGGTACTGAATATATGCGATGACCTTTTCAGCCCTGTTCAGATCGTTGCCCAGCCCGATTGCAAGTTCCTGGCGCAGGTCTTCTCTGGGAATATCCGCGCACTCCGATCTGTCCCCGCCTTCCCGTTCCTGACGTTCATGAGCAGAGAGTGCCACATGCTCCAGCGCGCTTCTCAGCGTATCCACCCGCACACCCAACTCAGCCACCAGACCCGGTTTTACGGTACAACCACCGTCAATGTCCCGGGTAATCCTGTTTTCCCAGTGGGCCAGCAAAAGATTGACCGCACGTTCATACAAGTCGGCCCGGTCTTTGGGGAGATATCCGTCCCTGCCGTGAACTTGAGCCATCAGGGTCAGCAGCAGGGGGTATTGTCCCAGTTCCCTCAGATGGGGCCAGGACTCAACGGCCTCACAGAGTTTTTCCGCTTCAGCAAGAGACTGTTTTTCGGTCCACCCTTTCCATTTTCCCGTGAGCCGGTACCAGGTCCTGGTAAAAGCCCTGATCTGTCTGAGACGGAACATATCGAGTTCCACCACCGGAAAATCCGCTTCAGGCAGACGCCAGCCATCCTCTCTGCGATACGCGTATTCCCGGCATGTAATAAGGAACCGGCATTTTTTAAGGGGCTTGGCAAATTCTCTGATGGCTTCCACCATTCGGGTCCGTTTCTTCTCTTCATCCGTCTCCCGTACCTCGTCCAGACCGTCAAAAAAGATCACACCGCCTTTTTCATCCAGGGTTCGCTTCAGGGCCGGGAAGAAATCCGCACATCCCCAGTCCTTCAGCAGATATTCCAGATATTCCCACACCAGTCTCTCCCCGGCCTTTTTCCAGTCTTCCTTCATCCATGCGGCAAACTGGCGAAGGATGATCCTGACAGGGAGGGGAGGTTGATCAGTCGTCCATCCCGGCAGAGATGTTTTTTCCGAATCCGCTGTCCCCATCCGAAGGTGGGTCAGTTGGCTGGCAATGTGGTTTACCAGGGTACTCTTGCCACCGCCCGGACATCCCAGGATCACCAGCCGGTCCATGGTGCCGGCAGCTTCAGTGGCCTGAATGGGAACCGCTCATCGGATATTTTCTGTCGAACGTCGAAAAGGGACTGATCTGACAACCGTTCAACAGCCTCGCCCGGACGTCCCTGGATCATCATAGCGCCGGCAGCTTCAGCGGCCTGAATGGGAACCCGAATCGCGTCGGAGACAGACTGATCCGGCAACCGTTCAACCCCCTTGAGATAAAGCGTGGTGAACACATCAGAGACCCTGACTTTCTCCTCTTGCCAGGTTTCGTCAATGGCCGCAAGGTCCAGAGACTCGCACCGGACCATAAGCCGCTTTAAGTAAAAATTCTCCCAGTTGTCTTCTGCCGCTTGTGTCGGACTCCTCGGCGTATAAGACAGCATCTCGCCGCTGACCACGTTTTCCGCAATGATCGTCCCCGCGCTGATGCCAATGGTTTCCGGCTTGCTCTCCTTCAGAAAGGCGGCCATCTTTCTCATCTCCGTCAGAATATCCCGCTGGATCCGGGTCTGCTCCAAAAGCTGACTGGTCTGAATGACGGGCTGCAAAATCGGTTCATGCGCGGCTCCCGCCAGAAACGCGGCTTCAAAAGCGGTTATGGCCCGGTCAAACGCAATACCCGGCAATGTGTCAGGATCATAGCCCGCATCCTGAAACAGCAGGTTCATCTCCTCCATGTCCGGCTGTTTTCCGGTAAGCACCCCGGATAATTCCCTGGCAGTATCCGGCTCGTCAAAGAATCTCTCAAAGATATCTTTCAGCAGTACAACCTCGTCAGACGTCGCGTTGCATTGAGAGAGCAAAGCCACCACTCCCGCCCGAACGCAGCGATCAAGGGCCTTCTTTTCTTCTGTACCGGTGAGTGCCTTCCGTATCCGACGGGTTCCGGTCGAAAGAATATGTTTGGTTAACGCAGCCCCGATGTTCGCAAGATAGGCTGCGGAAAATCCGAGTGTCAAAGGGTCCATGTTATTTCCTCCTGATGTTCTGAGCTGCCAGCCACAGGGATGCTCCATAATGTGCCAGTTGAATGATTCGGGCATTCGGATTCCCTGGTTTCTGGCAGGCCTCGGCGTTTCTGGTCAGTATCATCGAAATTTCCCTTAGCCTGATCACACCCCGCGACCCCGGAATGCCTGAGGCTGAGATTTCTTTATTCAGTTTGAGAAGCGCGTCCCGGATGTCCTCCGCATCTCCCTGATCCGGAATCTCCCCTGCCTCAATGACCTCCCGGAGTTCCGATCCGAACTGGTCAAATTCCCGGTGAAACTGCTCGGATGTCGGACAGTCCGGGTGCTTGATATACTGGAGACCGCTGACCAGGTTCTTTGCCCGGATATCATTCGCGCTAACGCCGCCCCCGATATCCTTTACAACCTGTATCAATTCCGACGGGTTCTGAGGATCATCGCCCACAATCTGAGCGCCGTCCACCACGTTTTCCGCATGGATATGTCCGGCACGGATGCCTCTCTTTTGAACATTCCCGAAGTTCTGTGTCAAATTTTCTATATTGCCGTTTACCTGGGTGAGGCCCTGAATTTTCTTGGCGCTGATGTTGAACTTATTCCCGATATGTATCCCGCCTTCGACTGAGGCGTTATCACCGAGAATGCCGCAATTTTTTGCCTGATATACTTTACCTTTATCCTTTGTAAAAACCACGTCTCTCCCGGCACTGATATTTATGACATCCCCTTTTTTCTCCGCGGTTTTTTCAGGAGTCACCCCGTCAGGCTGATCTTCTTCACGGGAATCCGTATCCGGTCCGTCGCCCAACAGGCGTTCAATTGTAAAAGAAAAACTGCCGTCATCCACAGCCGGATTGATATCCGTATCCTTTTTCCAAACATGATACTCCGGCAGATATTTGTAAAACTGAACCTTCCCTCTGCCCGTATTCGGATCAATCTCCGTCACATTGAAGGAATTCCGGCTTTCACGGGCCTCATAAGATGCGCCCGCGCCGATGATCACGGCCTGTCCCGCCGCATTCCGGGTGAACGCGTTGGAAGGTTTGTGCAGATGTCCTGTCAGGATCAGATCAAGCTCCCTTGTCAGAAGGTTCTGACAGACTTCATCCTTGGGGTGAAAGCAGGAGAACGGATGGTGAAAGAACCCGACTGAAAGCGCGTTCCTGTCAAGCTTTCCCAGAGCCGGCTCAACCTGGTGCAGGCCCAGGGCGAGCTTCTGTTTATCATCCCCGTCATAGCCCGCAAACAGGCAGGAGTTCAGCCCGACCAGATTTATCCGGTGTTCCTGTCCCTCTTTTGTCAGTGTCAGAGTTTCGGCAAACCAGTATTCGGATTTGTCAGACAAACGGCGTCCCTTTACTTTTTCGACAAAGGCGCTGAAGCCCGCGAACTTTCGCATGAGTATGGGGAAGATGTCGGGATCGGTGAGGGTTTCGGTGATATCCTCCTGTGTGTCAAAAGAATAAAAGCTTTTCACATGCTTGGGCCTGACATCCTTCCGGCTCACATCATGGTTGCCCGGAACAAGAAAAAGACGCTGCCGATCCAGTTTGGCTGTTTCCAGGAGTCTGTCGCAGAAAATTTCAGCCACCTCATATTCCTCCGGCTTTCCGCCGTGGGCAAGGTCGCCGGTGATGATCACAAAGTCCGGCTTCTTAAGCGAACCGATCATGTCAAGCATGGAACGGGTGACAATATCCTGATTGAACGCAGCAACAGGGCTGTCGGCTTCTTTTTTAAGATGGAAATCGGACAGATGAAGATAGCGCAGCATTTCTTACCTCCTTTCGGTCTCTGTCATGTTTTGAGATGACAGAGTTTCAGTTATAATGTGGGGTTAGCAAGTTTTTATAGCAATAAAATCAGTATGCTTTCAGTGAAATTTTTCATGTTCATAAATCGCAGGAAAAGTCAATAAGGTAAAGGGAGTATTCCGGAGGAGAAAAAGACGCAGCGGGTAAGAAAGGAACACTTCAAAGCTTTTGAAAGCAGGGGCAATGAAATATTTGCAGTTCCAAATAGCCTTTGTTATATGCACTTTCCGGTCCTGACCAGGAAGGAGGTCTTTTTCATCCATCCAGGGAGTGACCCCTGCACTTTTCAAATCATCATAAAGCCTTCCGGCAATCTCAATATCTTCCCTGGCATAGCTGATAAAGACCTTTTGTGCCAGTTCGGACAACTTCGGTTTATTATTATCTGCCATTATCTGACCTCACTTCTGATCTTGCTGTTCTGTGTCGGCTTGCTGCTGCCGGAAACTACAGGGATTGAGTTTAGTAAGGATTCTGCTATAACCTTGGTAATTGACAGGCAAATCCTTACCAAACCAAATCCTTGTAGTTCAGTAACAGATTCTCTTCACGGCGCAAGAACCCGCAGAATTTCACTCAGCCCCTCATCATAAGAAGGGAAAAGATCGGTCCAGCGGATATTTTTCAGTCTTTCGTCAGACGGCTCGCACTCATCCAGACGCACCGGAATGATGAAGATATCCTCATCAGGAAATTCATCAAGGATATCCAGCGCCATCCTCAGCTCCTTCTGAACAAACCCTCTTTTTGACAAAGAGCCTGAAGAGAGCAGGACAATGAAATATTTGCTGTCCCAAATAGCCTTTGTTATATGCACTTTCCAGTTCTGACCGGGAAGGATATCTTTTTTATCCATCCAGGGAGTCACCCCCGCATGTCTCAGATCATCATAAAGCCTTCCGGCAGTCCCAACATCCTCTCTGGCATAGCTGACAAAGACCTTTGCGGATTTGTCATCGGTGGCAGCAGGCTGCTTCTGTACCGGTTCGGACCGCTCCTGAGAAGGAATTCCGCCATTCCCGAAATGTATCCCGCCCTTGACTGAAGCGTGATCACCGACAATGCCGACCTGGGAATTCTTTACCTGATATGCTTTACTCTTGTCAATAATCACGTCTCCCCCGGCATGGATAGTTATGACATCCCCTTTTTTCTCTGCGGCTTTTTCAGGAGTCACCCCGTCAGGCTGATCTTCTTCACGGAAATCCGTATCCGCTCCGCCACCCGACAGCCGTTCAACTGTAAAAGAGAAACTGCCGTCATCCACAGCCGGATTGATATCCGTGTCCTTTTTCCAAACATGATACTCCGGCAGATATTTGTAAAACTGAACCTTCCCTCTGCCCGTATCCGGATCAATCTCCGTCACATTGAAGGAATTCCGGCTTTCACGGGCCTCATAGGATGCGCCCGCGCCGATGATCACGGCCTGTCCCGCCGCATTCCGGGTGAACGCGTTGGAAGGTTTGTGCAGATGTCCTGTCAGGATCAGATCAAGCTCCCTTGTCAGAAGGTTCTGACAGACTTCATCCTCAGGGTGAAAGCAGAAGAACGGATGGTGAAAGAACCCGATTGAAAGCGCGTTCTTATCGAGCTTTCCCAGAGCCGGCTCAACTTGGTGCAGGCCCAGGGCGAGCTTCCGATCTTCATCCCCGTCATAGCCCGCAAACAGGCAGGAGTTCAGTCCGAGCAGACTTATCCTGTGTTCCTGTCCCTCTTTTGTCAGCGTCAGCGTTTCGGCAAACCAGTATTCGGATTTGTCAGACAGACGGCGTCCCCTTATTTTTTCGACAAAGGTGCCGAAGCCCGCGAACTTTCGCATGAGTATGGGGAAGATGTCAGGATCCGTGAGGGTTTCGGTGATGTCCTCCTGTGTGTCAAAAGGATAAATGCTTTTTATGTGTTTGGATCTGACATCCTTCCGGCTCACATCATGGTTGCCCGGGACAAGAAAAAGACGCTGCCGATCCAGTTCGGCTGCTTCCAGTAGCCTGTTGCAGAAAACTTCGGCCACATCGTATTCTTCCGGCTTTCCGCCGTGGGCAAGGTCGCCGGTGATGATCACAAAGTCCGGCTTCTTAAGCGAACCGACCATGTCAAGCATGGAACGTGTGACCATATCCTGGTTGAATGCGCTGACAGGGTCGTCGTTTTTTCTTTTAAGATGGAAATCGGACAGATGAAGATAGCGCAGCATTTCTTACCTCCTTTCGGTCTTTGTCATGTTTTGAGATGACAGAGTTTCGGTTATAAAACAGAGATTAACAAGTTTTTACAGCGATAAAACAGAATCAGGGTGCTTTCAGTGGAAATTTTCATAAATTATGGGAAAAGTCAATGGGGTAAGGAGAGTATTCCGGGGGAGGAAAACGTGGGTGTGCGGGCCACAAAAAACAATCTGTTTTTGAGAATACATACAATTTCATTGTCAATAATTAATCATTTATGGTCTGTTCTTAAACTTTTTTGAGGTATAAAACAATTTGCAAAATTGTTCTACATGTAAAACAATTTTGCAAATTGTTTTGCATCTGCGGCGGGGAACAATTTGTGGTCTCGGGATGGATCGGTCCGCCCCATCCCGCACACAACTTATAGCTGAATTTGCTGCCGACTCAGATTGCGGAGAAAGCTCTGAACAGGTTTGTCATTTCTGTTTTGAGTGATGTTATTGCATCTTCGATAGTTTCGCAGGGTTCTGTGTCGATCAGGTGAGCGTCCCCGAAATCTGCGCTTGTCCAGAGATAGGAGTGCCGTCCTATGGTCAGATGTCCACTCCATTCATCTTTGTATGTGTCGAGTGTGATAAAAAAAACTTTTGGCGACAGGTCTTCCGGATCAGGATCAGGGGAAAATTCTCCCCACAGAGAGAATCCGAAAAAATCTTCGTCTGCCCCGTTATCATATTCCCAGTCCGCAAATTTGGGAAAGGCGGCTTTCGCCTTCTCTGTTGCCTGCTGAATCTCATGCTGTGTCATTAAAGCCCCAGCCGCTCTTTGAAGACCCGGTAAGCGGTTTTATAGTCTTCAATCCGATCCGTATGCTCAAAGGGCGGGTAAAAGGTTTTGGTTACGGTCTGGTTGCCGTTGTCTGTTTCCCAACTGACGGTGAGCGGGGATTTGCCATTATGCTTTCTCCGGGCTTCCCGCAATTCTTTTACGCCGGCGTCCTTGCGTGCGGTGTTGGGGAGGCGGCGGCCTTTGGCGTCGTATTCGTCGGCTTCCTGATATGTTTTCATGACGGGGAACTGGACCTTGTAAATCTGGATCAGTTCGTCAATCGTCAAGTTCAGGGCAAGGGCGACGAGGACATCAATTTCGAGAAGGGCTTGATGTCTGGCTCTGTCTGTCCGAAGAGGGCTTTTCCAGCACCATTGTTTTGAGATATCCACCCAGTCTAATTCAATTTCCGGATTATTACGAATTGAATTTGAAGTCCATTTATCTTCTTTAATTTCATTCAAAAACAGTTTCTGCCAAAGTGATTGATAAGAATGCGAAAGCGCAACAAGTCTCAACATTCTATTTTGAATCAAGCTTAATAATGATATGTCTTCCTGAACAGGTAAGGTTTTTGCAACGTCATGTCTTAAATCTGATTTACCGGAACTTCTTATTAAAAAGTCGTAACAAATTGATGTTGCACAACCTGCAAATTGAATTAACTGCCTATCGCTCAGAAAAATTAAACTAAACGCGCCGTTCATATGAGATATTCCGGCAGGCATAATAGAAGGAATCAGCGTCCTTTCATTAGAAGACTGTACTCTTCTACGATTGACATATCGAAAACGGCTTAAAGTCGGTTTTGGAAGCATTCGTAATTGCTCTAAATCAGTTGATATTTGATTTAATTTTACTTCACCGAATTCCTGAAAAAATTCCTCTGTATTTAATTTAAAATCATTTTCAAGCAACCATTCCAACGCTTTATCAACATCCCCCTCCCATTCAGAAAAATACCCAAACTTCCGGGCAGTCTTTGCACCGGGCAGGTTTGGATCAATGCCATATCGTTTCAACGGCTCGCCCAGCAAGGCTTCATAAGCCGGAACGTCTTTATCGCTTACCGGCCAGAATCCCGGTTTTGACGGTTTGGGCCATTCCGGGATGGCATTGTGAAAGGCGGTTTTATCCTCTTTCCGGTCGCCGGGGCGATACACTGCACGGGGCAGATAATCTTCGGGGATTTCGGTCAGGTCAATATTGTCGTAACTTTTATTAGCCGTACAGCTCGTTCTTGGCGTCTTATTGAAAGGCGTCCCCACATAAAAATGTGGCCCGGATATGACCCAATCATCCGTTGATTCTGGTTGAAAGCTTGGATTATTTTGACGGGTGATAATGCCATCTCGTTGGGCATTGGATTCGTGAAACATCTCGGTTGGCAAATACTCGCCTTTAAGATCGATCAATCGCTTCGGGGCTTTGGCAAATTTCTCCAAAACTTTCAGCAATGGCCAGCTATGAATCCAAGGTAAACGGGCTTCTAAAGGTGAAACATTTTCATCTTCAAAAAGTTTTGCAAAAAGGAAAAGTTCTTTTTTCGTGACAAATATGATTCTTGAAGAATGACCCCGCCGATCCCATTTTCCGTTTTCATCCTTAATGAGTGGAATATTTTCATCATCGCTTTGATGATTGTAACATTTTTCAATCGTTTCGGGATGAAACAAATTGAAGATACATTTGAATTCAACATCGGACGGCACACCTGAATAAATATTTATGCTGAATGATTTGTGATTATCCACATCTTTAAATAATTTCATCTCATTCTTGAACTGATAATGTCTCAGCAGCCGTCTGTAATATTCAGAACGAAACATTCCGCCTTTTGGATCATCAAAAATGCCTTCTTCATGCAGCAATCCAGCCGCCCCTTTTTCAGAAAGCAATGCCCAACTCCGCTCAATGAAATTCTTATAAAGATTGGTCTGCACCCCGGCCAAGGCCGGATAAAGCGTGCGGTCATTTAAAAACACGGATGTACCCTCCTCCTGCTCAAACGCATCCCGATATCTCAAAAGCCGCTCACTCTCTTCTAACAGTTTGGGTCGCTGCCGGTTACATTCAGCAGATTTTGCATCCCGCACACCCAACAACGGCTCAAATTCCGCCAATAACAGCGCATCACTCCACACCACCTTCCGCCACGGCGGATTCCCAAACATCAGATCAAATCCCCGAGGCCCATCTTTCTGCCCCTTAAACCTCGGCCCCAAAATCTCTGTAAAAACCAACTCCCAATGATGAAAATGCTGATTCGCATCCACCCGCCGCCCCACACAAAACCAGGGAACCGCATCCGCCAGCTTCCCCGCATCCGGTTTTCTCAACTGCCCTTCCTTAAAAAGCGCCTTAAAATCAAACGAATCACCCACCTGAAACTCCAGCACAGCCCGAGTCTCCGGATCATCATCAACCGCACCCGTCAGCATCCCGGCCGCGGCCAGCCAGGCATCCCGCCGGGGAAGAGACGCCGCATCCCTCAAAGGCCAGAAATAAAGAGCACACCAGGCATCCATCAACAATTTGATCCGCTGAAACGCACCGGATTCGGATTCCAAAGTAGCCTTGACCGCCTCCTGCCGGGCAAGAAAAGGAGAAGGATGCAAAGCATCCCCGGAATCAGACGGAACCGGCCAGACCGTAGCCGTGCATTGCGTGCGAATAAGCCCCTTCTCCCGCTCCTCCGCATAACTCTCCCACAGACGATCAACAGTCTTGCAAACCTCTCGGGCCACGGCAACCTCTTCGGGCGTCCAATTGCGACAAACCTCTTTTCTCCGCCACTCATTAACACTGGCGCAGGCTTCCGGCCATCGGGCTTTCATCAGACGATCCCGAGCAGCAGGCCCCATATCCTCATCCCACACCAGAAAATGATAGATTTCATCAGTCTTCCGCTTCTCCCCCGGCCTGAGCTGCCGGGGAGACAAAGCATTTTTCCCATAAAACTCGCCGGAGATCAACTGCTTTTTCGTCCAAACCGCCCGCCGGGCACCAATAAGACTGTTCCCCGCCCGCAGCCGCAAACCAAACCACGGCGCGGCCCCGGTGCGATACAAATTCGGCTTGCCATCCACCCCCTTTTTAATCCGCAGCCGATGAATACCGGACAGCCACAAAGACAACGCACCCAAATCCACCGCAGTGGGATTCAGATCCACACCATACACATTACGCACAGCAATATAATGACGCACCCGGCGATGCTCATCCTCATAATCGCTGGGATCAATGGGAAGAGCCGACAGCCCGGGCTGTTTCTGCTTCAGACGCAGACGCAAATAATGATGCGCCAACTGATCCACCGCCTCCACCAGAAACGCGGCAGACCCCATGGCCGGCTCGCAAATTTTCATCCGTAAAATCTCATCCGCCTGATCCGGGCCCATATCCTTCAGGCGTTCCTTCAGCACCTCCCGCACCAGCGTCCGGGTCAGAGCCACAGGCGTGTAATAAGACGCGCTCTGGGCCCGCTCCACCCCGTTTAAATGAAGGATAAACTTGCCGGTCCTGTAAATCCGGGGTCTTTTGGTGCGATGCTCTGTCACCACCTCACCCGGCTTAAATTCATTCAGGCGGTCTTTGCTCACAAACCATGTGGGAATTTTCGGGTCAATATTGTTGTCATACACAAACACCGGCTCGCCCCTGCTCTTTTTCAGGGCTTTCATCACCTGGATCAGCTCCTCCTTTGCAAAAAACCCCTTGTAGGACAAAAGCCCCTCATACACCGCGCCCAGCTCCACAATCCCAAGCTCCGCATAATTGATGCGGCCGAGCTGTCTTCCGCTTTCGCCGTAACCGAGACTGAGACAGCGGATCACCTTGTGAAGCGGCCAGTTCCCCAGCTTAACCCGGTTCAGCAGCGGCGTTGCTGCCGGATCAAACAACGTGGCGGTGAGGGAATGAATGACAAAACTGCCCCCGTGACCGGTTTCCAGTTCTTTGCCGTTCCCGTTGCCCAGACGCATCCGCCGGCCCGATGGCTCAAACGTCTCCAAGTGTTCGGCCGGTTCAAACACCTCCAACTGTTCGGCCCCGGCAACAGCTTTCGCGGATTCCTTTTTGGCACGCGCGGTGTCGCTTCGGTTCTTTTCCGGATGAAATCCCTCATGAATCAACTGAAACAGCCGCTCCAGATGCTCGGCATAATACGTCCTGTTTTCGGAAGTCGTGCCCGGCTCGGCCCGGTCGGCCAGATCCCGCAGGGCCTCGATGCTGTATCCCAGGCGATAATGATCGTCATTGATGGGCAAAATGCCCAGCTCGCCCCCCCGGGCTTCGGCATACAGGCAGAAAAGAATGCGGTAAACATAAGTCAGGGCCTCATTGCGCAACTGCTCCGCGGTCACGTCACGAGATCCGTCCGGCAAAGGGGCTTCCCGGGCGCCCAGCTTGCGAAATCCGAGTTTCTGGGAGCGCCGTGCGTCCACCCAGGCATTGGCGATTTCCTCAATGGCCTCACGCACCGCGGCCTGCAACTGTGCGGATACGCCGCGGGTGCTTCTCAGACTCCCCTCCCGCAATTTTTCGTGCAGCAGTTCCTCGGATTCCTTTTCCGGAGCCAGGGTTTCCGGGAGATCAGGGCAGAAATCGCCTCAAATATTTTCGTGGCTCTCCGCGCAAATGCCTCATCCAGATTCATCTGCATATATCGCCCCTGGGTGTATGTGTGGGCGTCAAACAGACAAATCCGGCTGCCCGTCAGCAGAATGGCCCAGCGGGGCCGGTCCTCCTGGCGGAACTTCAGTTTGAAATGTGCTGCCAATGCCCGGCACAGACGGGCTTGCGTGACCCGGCTTTCCGTGAACAGCAACAGCCTCGGGCCGGATGCGGAACCGTTCCACCCTGTTTTTTCCAATTCCTGCAACAGCAGACGAAAACGGGCGATTTTTTCAATGCTGACAGGCTCCAAGGCTCGGATCAGTTTCTCAAGGGATTCGGCCTCCCCTGTGTCACTCGCTTTTCTGCGCAGCAGTTTGCAGCGTTTCTCAGCAGTGGATCCGCAGGCTTCGGGACTGGAGAGAAAGGATTTGTACATTCCCCACTGCACAATGGCATTGGCTTTCAGTCTCTTATCCAGGACCTTTTGCCGCATGTCGGCCAGAATGCCGTAAACCGTCTCCTCTTGGGGGGTTGCGTGGATACTGGTTTCCGCCAGAGGGACCACTTCTCGGGACGCAAAATGCTCGCCAGCCTCTTCCCGGATATCCTCTTTGAAGCGCATCAGGAAAAAGGGGCTGATGTCCCGGGCTTCATAGGCCTGCAATTTGGGATCAGGGATGGCGGAGGGATCGAGCAGGCTGATCAGGCGTCCGAATGTCTCCCGCTTTCCGTTGTGCGGGGTGGCCTCAAGAAAGAGCTTGGCCTTTGCATAACCGCCGGAATCATCCGGCACCAGTTTTGTCAGCCTGGGATCAACGGGCTGAATCTCTTCCAACTGTGTGAGAAACACGGCCTCATGCCCCCTGTTGAAATCATCGGCCCCGATACAGTAAACCGCCATGTCATCGATGCTGTTGACACTTTTCAGATGGGTAATCAGCCACTCTGCATCCCGGCAAAGGACGCGCATGCCGGCTGTAAAATTTTTCAAAATCACCTCTTTGATCCATTTTTTTATCTCACACAAAGGCGCAAAGGCACAGAGAAAGGCACAGAGCAGAATCCGCCTGTTCCGTCTCCGAGGGCCGGATGTCTTTTGGGGGAATGCGTTTTTCCGAGTCCCTAATCATTGGTGAGCTTCTCCTCCGTCTCCGAAGCCGCCCGGGGATTCCGTTCCTCTGCCGTCTGCTTTCAGATCAGTGATCTTTCCGGCTTTCAGTTCCGGATTCCCGATTTTTTTCCACAAGTGCGGCCAGTTCCAGACGAAGCGGAGCAGCCATCGCCTCAAACTGCTTTTTTGAAATAATTCCCTGGATATACATATCCTCTAACTGATCGATCCTCCCTTCGACCTTCCCTTTGATTTCACCTCTGATTTCAGCTTCATGCTGAATATGCTCGGTAATTGTCGTTGCAACGAATTCCATGCCGACCTCCTTTTTTATTTTGTCAGATGTCTCTTCCGACACGTTTTTATAGGCATTCACCCACTGTTCGGCAAGGAGCATCCAAGTGACTCGGAAAAAACGCATTCCCCCATTTTTTTATCTCACACAAAGGCGCAAAGGCACAGAGAAAGGCACAGAGTGAAATCTGCCTGTTCCGTCTCCGAGGGGCCGGATGTCTTTTGGGGGAATGCGTTTTTCCGAGTCCCTAATCATTGGTGGGCCGCCCGGGGATTCCGTTCCCCTGCCGTCCGCTTTCAGATCAGTGATCCTTCCGGCTTTCAGTTCCGGGTTCCTGATCTTTTTCCACAAGCTCGGCCAGTTCCAGACGAAGCGGCTCAGCCATCGCCTCAAACTGCTTTTTTGAAATAATTCCCTGAAGATATATATCCTCTAACTGTTCGATCTTCCCTTCGATCTTCCCTTTGATCCTCCCTTTGATTTCACCCCTGATTTCAGCTTCATGCTGAATATGCTCGGTGATTGTCGTTGCAATGAATTCCATGCCGACCTCCTTTTTTATCCTGTCGGATGTCTCTTCCGACACGTTTTTATAGGCGTTCACCCACCATCCGGCAAGGAGCATCTAAGTGACTCGGGAAAAACGCATTCTCCCATTTTTTTATCTCACACAAAGGCGCAAAGGGAATGCGTTTTTCCGAGTCCCTAATTATTGGTGAGCCTCTCCCCCGTCTCCGAAGCCGCCCGGGGATTCCGTTCCCCTGCCGTCCGCTTTCAGATCAGTGATCTTTCCGGCTTTCAGTTCCGGGTTCCTGATCTTTTTCCTCAAGCGCGGCCAGTTCCAGACGAAGCGGCGCAACCATCGCCTCAAACTGTTTTTTTGAAACAATTCCCTGGATATACATGCTTTCCAACAGCTCGATCTTCCCTTCGACCTTCCCTTCGACCTTCCCTTCGACCTTCCCTTCGACCTTCCCTTTGATTTCACCCTTGATTTCACCTTTGATTTCAGCTTCATGCTGAATATGCTCGGTAATTGTCGTTGCAATGAATTCCATGCCGACCTCCTTTTTTATCCTGTCGGATGTCTCTTCCGACACGTTTTTATAGGCGTTCACCCACTGTTCGATAAGAAGCAGCTGATCATTGGTGAGCCCGTTCCTCATCTCCGAAGCCGCCCGGTAAATCTCACGGACCAGTTTCTCCGGATCGCTTCCCTTGTCATTGGCTTTCAGCGCCAGGAGCTTGCAGAGCAGGGAATGCTTCCTGATGAGATCATTGCTGTTCTCATCCTTCACCTTGATCACGTCAAAATGATGAAAATGCTTCCCGTTTCTGCTGTCGAACCCGTACCAGAAGGCGTCGGGAACCGGCTTTCTCCAGACGGCCTTGTCCGTGTAGATGACAATGCTCCAGACCGGCTTCTCCCTGAGCAGCCAGGCGTAGCAGGCATACTCGAAGACCCGTCTGGAAACATCCTTTTTTTCACTCTGATGCTCCAGTTGGATGACGATTTCCCGAAGCTCTCCCCCGATCTCCACCTCCATGGCCAGAAACAGATCCCCTCTCAGACTTTCCCTGAGCGCCTCATATCTGCTGATAAATTCCTTATCGATAAAAGTGTAACTTCCGATGGGAATGTCGGGAAAATAATGGGCAAAAAACTCTTCCGTGAACGAGGCAATCAGCCATTTGAACAGGGAGTCATGAGTTTTCGGGTTCGATTTTGATTTTGATTTCACCTTCGGTTTCACTTTCGGTTTCACTTTCACTTTCACTTTCTTTTTCATTTTCTTTTTCCTTTTCTTCGGAATCTCCGCAACAGTTCGGACATGCCCTGCTTCTGATCTGAAATCTTTGCGCAGCAGAGGAATCAGGCAGTGCAGGGCATGCTTTCAGATCAGTGATCTTTCCGGCTTTCAGTTCCGGGTTCCTGATCTTTTTCCACAAGCGCGGCCAGTTCCAGACGAAGCGGCGCAGCCATCGCCTCAAACTGTTTTTTTGAAACAATTCCCTGGATATACATGCTCTCTAACAGTTCGATCTTCCCTTCGATCTTCCCTTTGATTTCACCTTTGATTTCACCTTTGATTTCACCTTCGATTTTAGCTTCATGCTGAATATGCTCGGTGATTGTCGTTGCAACGAATTCCATGCCGACCTCCTTTTTTATCCTGTCGGATGTCTCTTCCGACACGTTTTTATAGGCGCTCACCCACTGTTCGGCAGGGAGCATCCAAGGGACTCGAAAAAAACGCATTCCCCCGTTTTATCTCACACAAAGGCACAGAACAGAATCCGCTTATTCCGTCTCCGAGGGGCCGGATGTCTTTTGGGGGAATGCGTTTTTCCGAGTCCCTAATCATTGGTGAGCCTCTCTCCCGTCTCCGAAGCCGCCCGGGGATTCCGTTCCTTTGCCGTCTGCTTTCAGATCAGTGATCTTTCCGGCTTTCAGTTCCGGGTTCCCGATCTTTTTCCACAAGCGCGGCCAGTTCCAGACGAAGCGGCGCAGCCATCGCCTCAAACTGTTTTTTTGAAATAATTCCCTGAAGATATATATCCTCTAACAGCTTGAGCTTCCCTTTGATTTCACCTTTGATTTCACCTTTGATTTCACCTTTGATTTCACCTTTGATTTCACCTCTGATTTCAGCTTCATGCTGAATATGCTCGGTGATTGTCGTTGCAATGAATTCCATGCCGACCTCCTTTTTTATCCTGTCGGATGTCTCTTCCGACACGTTTTTATAGGCGTTCACCCACTGTTCGATAAGAAGCAGCTGATCATTGGTGAGCCCGTCCC
>JAUCGI010000182.1 GCA_030378035.1 Desulfobacterales bacterium HSG2 | reverse complement strand
GTTATCTGCAACAACCTCGCCGCTGCCGTGGAAATGTACGAGTGTTTTCGCTTTCGGATTCTTTTCCTGATAGTGACATCCCAGCCTTGCATTTCCGCATTCTATCCAGAGCGGATCGGCAAAATCTGTTTTGCGAGGAAAAAAATACCGTTTTGATACCAGCCGGTGATCCAGAATAGATTTCTTCATCAGTGTGATTCTCCTATTTGTGAGTAAGTTCAGCAGAATGTTTCAGAAACTTCGTCAGTACGGAAATAAGTTCCGCTTTGCTTACAGGCTTTGCTGTATAATCGTCGCAAATATCCATAATCTTTGTCACGTTCTCTTTTATCGCGTCTGCTGTCAGCGCGATAACGGGAATGTGCCTGAGAACTTCATCCGCCTTAATCATCCGGGTCGCCTCATATCCGTCCATCACCGGCATTTTCATATCCATGAGGATGAGGTCCGGACGATGCCGTTCTGCCAGTTCCAAAGCCGTTTTTCCATTCTCCGCTTCGATAATGCGGATTTCCGGGTGATCGGAAAAGTAGCTTTTTATGAGCACACGGTTCAGTTCAACATCATCCGCCAGCAAGACCGCAGCCTCTTCAAATATTACAGAGCCGATATCCGTTTCTTCCTTTTCGTCTGATTCCGGAGCATGCACGATATCGACATCTCTGAAAATGACGAGAAAGGCACTTCCTTTGCCGACTTGGCTGGCCACGCGAATCTCTCCGCCCATCATCTCTGTCAGATGCTTGGTAATTGCCAGCCCCAGGCCTGTTCCGCCGAATTTCGCATGGCTCTGCCCTTTCTGCTGTTCAAACGCGCTGAATACGGATTCTTGCTGGTCTTGGGGAATGCCTATGCCGGTATCCTCCACTGAGAAAAGAATGTCCGCTCTGCTCTGTTTTTCGTCAAAACAGCAATGGTTCACAGAGAGTTTCACATGGCCGGAGTCGGTGAACTTGACCGCATTTCCCATAAGGTTCATAAAGATTTGCCGCAGACGGGTTTCATCTGTTATGATCATTTTCGGCAAATCCGGTTCTGTTTCAATTCTGAATTCCAGCCCTTTTTCAAAGATTTTATGAGAAAAAATCTGTTCCATATCTTTGAGAAGGGTATGCAGATTAACTGCCGAATACTCCGGTTTCAGTTTGCCCGCCTCAATTTTGGACAGGTCAAGTATGTCATTGATCAGCCCGAGCAGCGATTTCCCCCCGGATTTAATTGACGACAGGTGTCGTTTCTGCTGTTCATCTCTGATTTCTCCTTCCAGTATTTCGGTAAATCCGAGGATCGCATTCATGGGGGTCCGAATATCGTGGCTCATGTTGGCAAGAAACTCACTTTTTGCCCGGTTGGCGGCTTCGGCGGCCTCTTTGGCATGTCTCAATTCTTCTTCCATCTGCTTCCGGTTGCTGATATCCCGGATGATAGACAGAATGGCTTCCGGCTTTTTGTCATCATCATATATAAGCACCGATTTGGCAAAACGATGCACCCAGTGTCCCTTCCGGTGTCTGATTCTGTATTCACTCTCGGCCTTTCCTGTTTCAAACAACTCCGTGATATTCTCTCTCACTGCCGGCAAATCATCCGGGTGGATTCGGGAAAAGTCGTCAGGTAAGACGTCGCCTTTTTTATATCCCAGACCGGCATAGTAGGCGGTATTCTCAAAAAGATGACGAAATTCCGTGTCAAGGAGCAAAATGGCGTCATCCGCGGCTTCGACAAGGGTCCGATATTTTTTTTCGGATTTTCTCAGAGCCGTCTCAGCCCGATTTCGCTCAAGAATCTCCTGTTGCAAACGCACATTTTTTTCCTCAAGAGCCTTTCTCAGGTTATAGAGGCTGAGATGGGTTGTAATCCGAGCCAGAACCTCTTCCTGTTTAAAAGGTTTGGTAACATAATCCACACCCCCGACATCGAAGCCTCTGACTTTGTCAACAGTGTCGGAAAGCGAACTGACAAAAAGCACGGGGATATCTTTTGTCTCACGGTTCGCCTTCAGTCGCCGGCAGGTTTCAAAGCCGTCAATCCCGGGCATAAGGATATCCAAAAGGATGATGCCCGGCATGTTTTCTCTGACCAGCTCAAGCGCGTCCTCTCCGCTCTGAGCCACCAGCACGTTAAACCCTGCCTTACTTAAATACTCAAAAAGCACCCCCAGATTTTCCGGGTTGTCATCAACGATTAAAATTGTTGAACCTTCCATATCTCTGATATTCATACATCATCTCCGCTTGAACTTAAACGTGAACGTGAACGTGAACGTGAACGTGAACGTGAACGTGAACTTGAACTTGAACGTGAACTTGAACTTAAATCTGAACTTTCCCGTTCCCGTTCCCGTTCACGTTCCCGGGCACGTTCACGTTCACGGGCACGTTCACGGGCACGTTCACGTTCCCGTTTACGTTTACGTTCAGGAACCAATATATTTTTCCACCAACTCCCGAATCTGCCTGACCTGAAATGTTTTGGCCATTTCACGAACTTTCTTAACAAAAGAAATATATCGCCGATCCGACGCCTCAATGATATCCAGTTGTTTGCGAATTCCCATAATATCCCCTCCTCGGACGCATTGGTAAAGGTCTTCGAGCTCTGAGGCCGGCGGCACGGCAGACGCGTCATCCTGTTTTTGCTCCTGGTCCGGTATCTCGGGCGCTTCTTTATACACCCATTCCAGTTCCAGATAGTTCTCCAATATCTCGAATATCTCCTCAAATTTTACCGGTTTTGAAACAAAACGGTCAAGACCGCTCCCTGAAATGATCTCTTCCGGGGAGAGTGTGAAACTTGCTGAAACAGCGATCACTTTTATGTGCCTCAGTGCTGATGAGTTCCGAATCTGACGCGTTGCCTCAAAGCCGTCCATAACCGGCATCACCAGATCCATAAAGATCAGATCTGGTTCAAATGATGACGCCTTCTGGATCGCCTCACTGCCGTTAGCCGCTTCCGTCACCTCAAACCCCAGTGGCAAAAGGAGGTTGACCAGCACCACCCGATTTTCCCACCGGTCATCTGTCACCAGGATTTTCCGCTTTTTTCCTTTATAGCCGATGATATGCTGAACATCTGACTTTTTTGTCTCTGTCCATGCGGAGACGCGGGTCAGCGTAAGGTCAAACCAGAACGTGCTCCCCCTTCCCTCGACGCTTTTCACATACAGATCTTCCCCGCCCATCAGATGAACAAATTTGCGGCTGATGGCCAATCCCAAACCTGTGCCTTCAATGGTCCGGGCGTGTTCACCCACCTGTTTGAACGGCGAAAAGATGGCTTCCAATTTGTCGTTGGGAATTCCGATGCCTGTGTCCTCTGTCTGAAAACGGATTCGGGAAAGGGATTCAGACGATTCGGACTGAGGGTCGCCCGTTCCGAGTTTTGTGACCAGAAAGACGACTCCGCCTTTCTGGGTGAATTTGACGGCGTTGCTCAGGAGGTTGAGCAGTATCTGGCCGAGCCGTTTTTCATCACAGCGAACCGCTTTGGGGAGGTCAGACGCAAATTCGGCGTGGAATGAGATTCCCTTTTGTCTGGCCCGGATTTGAACAATTTTGGCGATGCCGGTGAGAAATTCGGGAAAGAAAAAATCGGACTCATGGATCTCCATTTTCCGGGCCTCGATCTTGGACAGGTCCAAAATTTCATTGATTAAATTCAGGAGATGATTCCCGCTGCGTTCAATGACATCAAGCCCCGCTTCCCGGGATTCGGTCAGATCATCTTCTCTCCTGAGTATCTGGGCATATCCCAAAATGCCGTTGAGCGGGGTTCGGAGTTCGTGGCTCATATTGGCGAGGAATTCACTTTTGGCCCGGTTGGCGACGTCCGCAGCTTCCTTGGCTTTTTCCAGATTCTTCTCTTTTATGACAAGCTCCCTGAAAATAATGTCATACGGTCTGACAATCCCGGTTTCGATAATCGCCTTATAAATCAGATAAAATGAAAAGATTTTGAAATAATGACCTACCAGATTTGAAAAACCGTAATTGCTGATATAAAATGTGAATGCCAGCTCTGACAGGATCGTAAAAATCAGAGACGAGACCAGGAATTTGAAGACGGTTTTTTCAAACTTGTCCTGATATCTGAATAACAGCAGAATATTGAGAAGCAGTATAAAGGAGATAATATATTCGCTGATCTTTTTAAACTGCGTCAGTCCTTCCCCTTCGATAAAACAGACCGGAAATATTTTCCAATGGAAGACAGACAGAATAATCACAGATGAAATCACCGTGTAAACGGAAAAAACAAGATACGGTCTGACCTTTTTCTCCCCCCGAAAGAAGCTGAAAGCTATGAAAAGGGTTATGCTTTCCAAGTAACGCGCCGCGATCCATAACTGGTTGGCGTAATAGTCATAATCCTTAAATATCTGCATCCCTTTATAAGAGAGTGTGTGAAGCATATCCAGCCAGCCGATAAACAGGTAGGCGATCGCTATGAATATCAGATAACTGTTTTCAATGTATTTTCTCGAATTCCAGGCGATCATAAAAATTCCGCAGGCCACCACAATGCTGAATATTTCCGCAAGCGTGTGAAAAAGCAGATAGCTGTAAAGACTGCTCAGATATACGCCGACCAGTACCAGCAGACCGAAGGAGACGGTAATATGTTTTTGGAAAGCAAAAGACTGATTTTTCATGATTTTATCCTCTGAATTCATAAGTGTACACTTAGGATTCCCAAAACTCTTACTCCCGCTCTTGCTCCTGCTCTCAATCGAAGGGACACGGACAAGCATTAGGAGCAGGATTAAGAGCAGGAAAACGGGCAGGTTATTCAGTCACAAGTCCCAAGGGCATCCTTCATTTTAGCTTTAAGTTCGTAGTTCCGCCTTTAGGCGGTGCCGCACCGCCTAAAGGCGGAACTACGAACTTAAAAGTCTGTCATTCCGCCGACCCGCTGGCTTACATTGCAGGCTTGAAGGAGATTTCTGATAACGCCTTTTGGGGAGCTTGTGTCAACAAGGGATTTCAACGGGCCCAAACCCTGTCATTCCGGGCAGAAATGATAAGAATCAGCAGGATTCCCATCATTCTGACCCGGCCTCCCCAAAAGGCGTTATACCTAAATTGAGCGATTCTTTGGCCTGAATATAATTTCCAGCCTGTAATATCA
>JAUCGI010000256.1 GCA_030378035.1 Desulfobacterales bacterium HSG2 | reverse complement strand
AATAAACGGTGTCCCCCAATTTGTAAACGCGCCCAATTGTTACCCCGCCCAGATCAGACCTCCATGCGCCCAATTGTTACCCCGCCCAGATCAGACGGTCTGATACGGAAAAACCATCTTCCCGCTCAGACTCACATCGTACCCTTCAAAATCTCCTGCCGCGTCGGAAAAAGCTTTTTCGTGAAGAAGTCCCAAGAACAGTTGTATCCCCTGATCAAAGAATCTGTCCTTTGCAATGAGGAGATCATAACGCTCCCAGCGGATCGGAATAAAATCGAGGCCGAGGAGGGAGGCCGCCGGCCGGATTCCGGGCCCTGCATCCGCATGGCCGGCCAATATCCTGACGCCGACATCTATGTGCCGATGAAGTTCGCAGTGATACCCGTCAATCTTTTCACCGCTGATGCCTGCCTTGGTCAGTTCACGGTCAAACAGAAGGCGGGTTCCCGCGCCGAGGGGCCGGTTCACGATCCGTATGCCCGGCTGGTCGAGGTCTGCGACACTGCGGATATGCCAGGGGTTCCCCTTTTGCACCAGCAGGCCCTGCTCCCGCCGGCAGAAATTGACCACAGCAGGCATCCTTTCCAACTCCCGCGTGGCAAAGTCGAAATTATACTCTTCCTCATTCTCATCAAGCAGGTGGCTCGATGCGATATGGCACAGGTTCTGCCTCAGCGATCTCAGCCCGCCCATGCTTCCCAGGTTTCCGAAGACTGCCACATGGCCCGGTCGGGTATTGAACAGGGAGATGGTTCTCTCCAAAAGCGGATCGTTGCTTCCGGTTATGATCAGCAGACCGTGATACGGCGGCAGATGGGTTGAAGGCTCAGGATAATTGAGGGTGTTCGCCTCAATCCACTGCTCCACCAAATGCCTCGGGAATATCCATTTTCCCGTGATCTTTGTTGCCGGAAGCCCCTTCTCGGAAATCAGTGAATAGACCATCTTTTCATTGACGTCCAAAAACTTTGCGACCTCTTTTGTGGAGAATAGTTGTCTCATTTCCTGACCTCCTTTCGATCTCAGGTTCAGGACTCACCTCGCCGGTTATCGTGAAGTTGAACGGATTTTCGTCGCTGTCGTTATTTTCAAAGCGGAGTGCGCCGCTGTAAGTGCCGACGCTGCCGGCGTCAAGCTGAATCTGGAAACTCTCTGTCCCGCCCGCGGCAATATTATCAGACAGGGAGAGGCGGTTCAATTGGGTGAGCGCGCTCACATCGGGGAGCGTTCCCTTTAAACTTTTGTTCTTCCTGAGAACCTGTCCGTCAGCAGTCAGAAGACCCGTCCAGTCGCTCAGATTATTATCGTCATTCCAGTTATTGGTCGCGCTGTCGCTCCAGTTCAGCCCGTCAGTGCTCTTATAAAGCGCGATCAGCGATTCACACTCTGCTTGGGAAACATCTGTCTGAGCGGCGCAGTCCGTTTCCGCGTGAGCGAAATCAGACCCGCAGAGATTCAAAATGCTCTCCGCTGTCAGCTAGGTTCAAAATTTGCCGCGGCCTGTTGCAGAATAATTTATAATCTTCCTTCCATTTAAGAGTTGACCCTTTTTCTGAAAACCGACTTTTATTTATTTAATTTAAGTACCCGGTCAAAAATTTTCCGGGATTTTATATTTCACACAAAGGCACAGCCTCCGCAAACAAAAGGCGCAAACGCGGGTACAGAAAAATTTATGACCAAATTATTTTTAGCCTGTATAACCCCATATAAAATGAATGTCAAGAGATGAAAATGTGTTTTTATGGTAAGACCATCATAAGTGCAAACTTGAGTCTGAGTATTTTAAATAAAAATGAAGTCCGATGCAAAAAAAATGTTGCAAAATGCAATAAAAAATTGTAATCCCATTTATAAAAAACAACCCGTCGAATGATGTCATTCTCGCGGATGCAGGAATCCACGATATTTTCAGCCAGATGGATTCCCGCTTTCGCGGGAATGACATGATGGGGTCATGGGCATGATGGGTTGTGTTTTCAGACCATAAGTGCAAAAACTTAGGACTTGCTCTTTATCTTGCTCTTGCTCTTGCTCTTTATCTTTATCTTGCTCTTGCTCCTGCTCTTAATCTTAATCCTATCGTGTCCGTTTGATAAAGATAAAGAGCAAGAGCAAGAGCAAGAGCAGGATTAAGATTGGGGAATCCTTAAGTTTACACTTATGGTTTTCAGCCGAATGGATTCCCGCTTTCGCGGGAATGACATGATGGGGCCATGGGCATGATGGGTTGTGTTTTCAGACCATAAGTGTAAACTTAGGACTTGCTCTTTATCTTGCTCTTGCTCCTGCTCTTAATCTTAATCCTGTCGTGTCCGTTTGATAAAGATAAAGAGCAAGAGCAAGAGCAAGAGCAAGAGCAGGATTAAGATTGGGAATCCTTAAGTTTACACTTATGGTTTTCAGCCGAATGGATTCCCGCTTTCGCGGGAATGACATGATGGGCCCCATGGTCATGACGGGTTATGTTTTCAGACGAATGGATTCCCGCTTTCGCGGGAATGACATGATGGATTATATTTTTAGACGGATGGATTACTGATGATACTCTCATTTCATCCCATTTTTGAAGGGGACAAAAACATTATCTGTGCGGGCCGGGATCCCGGAGCGGATGATCTTGCATCCATAAAATCAGCGGATGCGGTGATTCTGCCCCAGGGATGCAGGGAATCCCTTTATCAAATGGCCCGTGAAAACTGCCCCCATGTTTTTCCCGATTATGACGCAAAATTCAAATATCCGGGCAAAATCGGCCAGATTCATCTGTTTCGGGAGACAAACGCCCCGCACCCCAGAACCGAAACATATCGAACCATTAACCATCTCCAATCAACAACCGACCGACAACCGACAACTGACAACCGACAACTGACGCCCCCCTTTGTCTTCAAGTTTGACTGGGGAGGGGAAGGAAGGAATGTCTTTCTGATCGAATCTCAGAAGGCATTTCAGAATGTTCTGGAAAAGGCCGCTCTCTTTGAAAGAACAGGGCAGAACGGATTTCTGATACAGGAATATATTCCGTCGCAAAACAGAACATTACGGGTTGTGATCATTGGAAGACGTATTATCTCCTACTGGCGCGTTCAGGAAAACAAAGAAACTTTTCAATCGAACCTTGCCAGCGGGGCATTTATAGATGCCGATTCAGACCCGGGTTTGCAGGCGGAGGCGGGGGCCGCTGTCAGGGACTTTTGTAAGAAAACAAGGATCAATCTGGCAGGTTTTGATTTCCTGTTTTCATCGGATTCAGAATCAGAGGATAAAATCGGAACGCCGCTTTTTCTTGAAATCAATTATTTTTTCGGCAGAAAGGGTTTGGGCGGTTCTGAGGCATTTTATAACTTACTGAACACAGAGATCAGAAAATGGCTAAAGCATCTGAATTAGAACCTTATGCGATGGGTTTGGACGAAGCGGACATAAAAAGGGAACGCCGGAAAGCAAGGGAACTCAGAAATTCCCAGTGGTGGAAACGCCGCTGTGCAAAAGGCGTGTGTCACTACTGCGGACGTCCTGCGCCGCCGAAAAAACTGACCATGGATCATATCGTACCCATGTCCCGCGGAGGCAGGAGCACAAAAGGGAATGTGGTCCCGGCCTGCAAAGAATGTAACACCAATAAAAAACACCTTCTTCCCATGGAATGGGAAGTGTATCTGAACAGAGTTCGCTCCGGGAGCGTTTAATTTGCATTTCAGCGGAGCCGCCGGATTTGGCAATCCGCCGGGAGCGGTTGAAGACAACTGACAACTGACAACTGACAACCGACAACCGGCAACCGACAACCGGCAACCGACAACCGGCAACCGACAACCGGCAACCGACAACCGGCAACTGACAACCGGCAACCGACAACCGGCAACCGACAACCGGCAACCGGCAACCGACAACCGACAACCGGCAACTGACGTTATAAGGGAGAATAAAAAAATAATGATAAGCATTCATACAGATTCCGGCCTGTTCAAAAAATGGTGTGTGATACTGATTGCGCTGGCGCTGACAGGAGGCTGCGCTTCCAAGGCCGAAAAGATACTTGAACGTGCTCACGGCATCTATATCCGGGCCTGGGCCAATCAGGATATCGTCTCCAATGCCTCGCATACTCTGAAAGAAGCCCGCGATGCTTTGGAAAAGGCCGAGATGGCTGAGAATGACGAGGAGATGGAACGTCTCGCCCGCGTGGCGGAAGATAAGATCAAACTTGCCGTGGTGCTGACCGAGCGGAAAATCGCTGAAAAACAGTTGGCGATATTCGAGAAAAGAGAGCAGAAAAAGCCGTCGGAACCCCTTGAACATGCTGCGGAAAAAGAAGGTTTCAGACAAAGAGAGCAGAAAAAGCCGTCGGAACCCCGTGAACATGTTGCGGAAAAAGAAGGTTTCAGACGCTCGGAGCGGGGCATGGTTCTGATATGGGGGGATGGGTTGTTTGCATCCGGGAAAGCCGAACTGATGGCAGATGCCGGGCATCAGATTGACAGGCTTGCCGATTTTCTGAACAGGAATCCGGACCGCAATGTGCTGATTGAGGGGCATACGGACAGTACCGGAAGCGACTCGTCAAACCTTTCGCTCTCCCAGCACCGGGCCGACGCAGTGCGGGCCGCTTTGATAAAAAGGGGCGTCCAAGCAAGCCGAATCACAGCCAAAGGATATGGCGAAACTCATCCCATAGCCGACAACAAAACCGAAGCCGGACGCCGGCAAAACCGCCGCGTGGAAATCATTATAGATTTTTGATGGCTTGATGCTTGATGCTTGATGCTGGATGCTTGATGCTTGATGGCTGGATGCTCGATGCTGGATGCTCGATGCTGGATGCTGGATGCTGGATGCTGGATGCTTGATGTCTGATGCTTGATGCTGGATGCTTGATGTTCAATACAGTGTCATTTCCAAAAGGTGTCATACATCAAGTACCGAGCATCAAACATCAAGCATCAAGCATCAAGCATCCAGCATCAAGCATCCAGCATCCAGCATCAAGCATCCAGCATCAAGCATCAAGCATCAAGCATCAAGCATCAAGCATCAAGCATCAAGCATCAAGCATCAAGCATCAAGCATCAAGCATCAAGCATCAAGCATCAAGCATCAAGCATCAAGCATCAAGCATCAAGCATCAAGCATCAAGCATCAAGCATCAAGCATCAAGCATCAAGCATCAAGCATCAAGCATCAAGCATCAAGCATCAAGCATCAAGCATCAAGCATCAAGCATCAAGCATCAAGCATCAACCACCCAGCATCCACCATC
>JAUCGI010000181.1 GCA_030378035.1 Desulfobacterales bacterium HSG2 | reverse complement strand
CTATCTGTACAGTTCTTCTGTGGACTGGCTGCCTGTGCGCGAATGACACACTCCCCGCGTCTGACAAGACTCAGACGACAACCCGGCCGGTTGTGATTATTCCTGTTTCCGGAGAGGTCGGGCCTGCCATGGCCGCATTCATTGAGCGGGCTTTGAAGGAAAACGGCCGCCAGCATCCCAATGCCCTCTTCCTGCTTGAAATGGATACCTTCGGGGGCCGTGTGGATTCGGCTTTCCAGATTGTTGACACCCTGCTTAGTGTTTCCGAAGGGAAGACCATTGCCTATGTGAAAAAGAAAGCCATATCTGCCGGCGCGCTCATTGCCCTCGCGTGTAATGAGCTGGTTATGAAACACTCGACCACCATCGGGGATTGCGCGCCGATCATGCTTTCAAACGAGGGACCGAAGATGCTGGGGGAAAAATTCCAATCGCCGCTCCGGGCAAAATTCCGAACCCTTGCAAAACGCAACGGTTATCCCCAAGTCCTGGCCGAGGCGATGGTCAGCTCGGACATGACGGTCTTCAGAATCGAAACGGATGATGACAAAGTGGTTTATATGGATTCTGTGGCGTATGACGACCTCAGTGAGGAAGAACGGAAAAAAACGCGCTCAAAAAAGACTGTCGTGGGAAAAGGGAAACTGCTGACCATGGATGACCAGGAGGCAATAGAATACAGCTTTTCAAAAATGAGCGTCGGTTCTGTTGAGGAGATGCTTCGGAAAAAAAAGATTGCCGATTATAAGATTATAAAGGTTGAGGAAAACTGGTCCGAAGAACTGGTCCGTTTCATCACCATGATCGCGCCGATTCTGATGCTGATCGGTTTCGCGGGCCTGTATATTGAAATGCAGACCCCTGGCTTCGGGGTTCCGGGTATTTTGGGCATCATCTGTATCGGGCTGGTTTTTTTCAGCCAGCACATGGTGGGGCTTGCAGATCATACGGAACTGCTCCTTCTTGTTGTCGGGCTTGTGCTTCTGGGCGTCGAGATGTTTGTGCTGCCGGGCTTCGGGATCGCCGGTTTTGTCGGTATCGCGCTGATGGCGATCGGCATGATACTCTCTTTTCAGGATTTTGTCATTCCCAGCCCTGATATTCCCTGGGAGGCCGAACTTCTTCAGAAAAATATTATTACCGTGCTGGGGAGTTTTCTGGGTGCCGCCATTCTGATCATAATCTTCTTTCGTTTTGTGCTTCCGAAAATTTCGGCGGTCGTTTCCGGACCCTGTCTTTCATCCGACCTGGCTCACGCCCATGTGGATTCTGACACCTCTCTGAATGTTTCCGTGGGAGACAGCGGCTCGGTTGTCAAACCGTTGCGGCCGGCCGGCAGTGTCAGAATCGGCAGCGATATATATGATGTGATCTCCGAAGGGGATTTTATTGATAAGGGGCAGGCGGTTGTCATTACAGAAATCCAGGCAAACAGAATCATGGTCGCCTTGAAACCTCCTGAAATTCCGAAGGCATCGAAACTTTCTCAAAGGAGTTCTGCTGATGAACAGTAATCTTATTCTGCCGATTATATTGCAGGCCGTTGGAGTGGGCGTTATCATCTCAGAATTCGTGCTCCCCTCTGCCGGTCTGCTGACGCTGACGGCAATGGCCGCATTCGCTTATTCTATTTTTCATGTGTTTTCTCATGTGTCAGTTCATGCGGGAATGTATTTCATTGCAGCGGATGTGCTGCTGATTCCCCTTTCCATTGTGGTCGGCATCAAGCTGATAGCGAAATCCCCGGTGACGCTCCGGAAGTCGCTGGGAAAGGAAAACGGGGTCATATCCCAGGATTCGGATTTACAATTGCTTATGGGAAAATACGGAGAAACCCTGACCGACCTCCGCCCCGCGGGAAAGGCAAAGATTGACGGCAGACGTTTTGATGTGGTTTCCACAGGCGATTATATTGAAAAGGGTCGTGAGATTGTCGTAGCAACTGTTGACGGCAATCGGATTGTGGTTCGTGGTCAGTAGTCGGTTGTCAGTAGTCGGTTGTCAGTAGTCGGTTGTCAGTTGTCAGTTACAACGGACAACGGACCACTGACAACTGACAACTGACCACTGACAACTGACAAACAAACAGAAAGGTGGTTCTTATGGAATTCAGTACAATTTTGGCCGTCATTGGCGGTGTTATTCTTATTGTCATTTTCTTTTTTATTTTTTCCTCGTTGTCCCTGTGGTTTCAGTCGCTGGTATCAGGGGCGCAGATTGGTCTGCTTAACATTGTGTTTATGCGGTTTCGGAAAGTCCCTCCCAAGCTTATTGTGGAATCAAAAATCATGGCCGTGAAGTCCGGGCTATCCATCGAGACCGATGATTTTGAATCCCATTATCTTGCCGGCGGTAATGTGATGCGGGTGGTTCAGTCGCTGATCGCCGCGGACAAAGCAAATATCCCGCTTAAATTCAACCGTGCTGCCGCGATTGATCTTGCCGGCCGAAACGTCCTCGAAGCGGTTCAGATGAGCGTTAATCCCAAAGTTATCGAAACCCCCCTGGTCGCGGCCATGGCAAAGGACGGGATTCAGTTGAAGGCCGTGTCCCGCATAACCGTGCGGGCCAATATTGACCGGCTGGTCGGCGGCGCGGGCGAGGAGACCATTCTGGCCCGGGTCGGTGAGGGGATTGTCACCACCATCGGCTCCGCGGAAAGGCACAAGGATGTTCTGGAAAATCCGGATCTCATCTCAAAGCGGGTTCTGGAAAAAGGGCTTGACGCGGGCACTGCTTTTGAGATTCTGTCCATTGACATTGCAGATGTGGATATAGGGAAAAATATCGGAGCGGAACTCGAAACCGACCGCGCGGAAGCCGATAAAAAAATCGCCCAGGCAAAGGCTGAAGAGCGCCGCGCCATGGCCATAGCCGCAGAGCAGGAGATGAAGGCCAGGGTGCAGGAGATGCGGGCAAAGGTTGTGGACGCGGAAGCAAAGGTCGCGCTTGCTATCGCAATGGCTTTTCAAAAAGGCCATCTGGGGGTGATGGATTATTATCGGCTGAAAAACATTGACGCGGATACGCAGATGCGCGATTCCATCGCTTCATCAGACAGTGAAACCAGAGAGGAAGCCTGAAGAGCAAAAGCATGACCGATGTCGGATACCATGTTTGTGGGCGACTCCCATGCGGTGGTTCCCATGATCGCGGGATTGACAAATTCCCATACGACTCCCATGCTCGCGGGGGATTGGTAAATCCCTCGCCTGACGGCGGTTCCCATGCTCATGGGCGGTTCCATGATCGACTTCCATGTTCGCGGGATTGCTAAATCCCCGCCGATGGAGCTTCCCATGCTCATGGTCGATTTCCATGTTCGCGGGATTGCTAAATCCCCGCCGATGGAGTTTCCCATGCTCATGGGCGGTTCCCATGCTCATGGTCGATTTCCATGCTCGCGGGGATTGGTAAATCCCCGATGGCGCTTTCCATGCTCGCGGGGATTTCTAAATCCCTGCCGATGGCGCTTTCCATGCTCGCGGGGGATTTGTCAATCCCCCGCAAGTATGGGAGTCGATCGTGGGAATCGCCATCGGGCTGGGATTTGCCAATCCCCGCGAGCATATTCGCAGAGGATTGGCAAATCCTCGACGGAGGCTCTCAGGGATTGCCAAATCCCTGCCAGAGTTTTGCGCCCGCACTCTGAATTGCTATTGACAAACATTCGCTTAAAAGCTATAAGAAATTATAAAATTTGATTAAACTTCAAAAGTTTTCAAAACTTCCGAAGTCTCATTTATTCTTCACTGTACCCGTAAAGAGGTCCATGGCGGTTCGGCAGAATGACATGGAATATGGCAGAAATACAGGAGGACAGCATGAGTGCTAATTTTGCAGACGTTTTAGAAACGCTTTTCTGGCTTGTGATCATTATTATTTGGATCGTCAGCCAGTTTCGGAAAAAAGGAAAAGATATCTCAGGGCCGGCGTTATCAAAATCTTCAAAACCGGATGACAATCAGAAAGATAAACGCGTCGGGATCCGTAATTTCTTTGAGGAGATCACCAGGATGCAGGATGGCGGACAGAAGAAATTTCATTCACAGCGGGAAGAACCTGCAGAGGAGCTTGAAATAATTCATCCCGAACCTGTTATAAAAGAGAGCAGGCATGCAAAAGCGGAGGTAACCAGGCCGACACCGAAACATTCCTCCGGAGAGGAAATCAGGACACCGCGTTCGCCGGTCCCCCTGAGTCTGTCCCGAAAAAATCTGCGGCAGGCAGTGATATTCAGTGAAATCCTCGCCCTGCCGATTGCACTGAGGGATGACGGACGCGGGGGATCGCCAAACTTGAATTTTGGCAGCAGATCACTGAAAAATGATGAAAGCGGAGCGTCAACTCCGCACTTTGGCAACATCTCACTGAGAGATGACGAAACGCGGGAAAGCGCCGGTAACACACTTTGGCAGCAGCTCATTGAAGAATGATATAAACTCGGAGATGTTCCATGAAGACATTTATCGATCTGATCCATCGATTCGGATTTATGATAAGAGAACTGAATGAGATGATTCATGTCCCCATAAACATTGAAACGAAGATTTCCTGGGGAACAGTCATACTGATCGTCGTTCTTTTCCTGATAGCAGACAAATATCTCCGCGGCAAACAATTATCCAGCAGTGAGCTGATGAGACTGGTGATAATTTATATGTTTATCCTGTCAGTCATCATCGCTTCTTACACAGATCTTGGGGAACTGTTCAAAAAAATATTGGAGGATAGGAAATCCGGTTCTTTATTTCTTGTGCTTATCTGGGTTTTTGTTCTGACTCTCCTGATCGGATTGTTAGGCACTTCAAAGGATGACAAAGTAAAAATGAACGGGATCCTGGGCGCGCTTTTTCTGCCCATTATTCTGCTGATACTGACAAATGGCGGGATATTAGAGAAAGATTTCGGGGCAATAAAGAGCTTTGCCCCCCAATTCAAAGCTCCTTTCAGCGATGCTTCCCGTGCAAAAAAAGAAGAAAAGGAAAAAGTGCCTGAAAAACTGGGTCTGTGTTTCAGATGGCTGGACCCCGAAGAGGTTCAGTCAATTATCAATCTTCACCCGGAAGTGGCTGAGAGCGCGGTATTTGTCCATCAAGACAGGGACGGCATTATGAAGCCTTACGCCTTTGTGGTATTGGTGGATTCTGCGGCAACCTCGCTCAGGAAACTGAAAAAAGGGATTGTAAAGTTTCTCAAAAAAGAATTTGACAAAGAGGGTATTGAGTCATACAAGATTCCCTACTGGATCAAGTTCATCAGTGAGATGCCCAGAACATCTGATGGCAAGGTTGACCGGCATAAA
>JAUCGI010000037.1 GCA_030378035.1 Desulfobacterales bacterium HSG2 | reverse complement strand
CTCAGAGCCGATTCGGTCTCCTTTGCCGGGGAGAATAGCTGGGCGGACGGCAGCGCTATCTACATAAATAGCGAATACGCAGGAGAGGGCGCGGGTGATGGCGGGAGCCTTCTGATTGAAGCCGGAGATATCACTTTCACAGACGGTGCATATATAGAGTCACGCACTTCTGGAAGAGGTGGAGGCGGGGAGGTGACGCTCAGAGCCGATTCGGTCTCCTTTGCCGGGGAGAGCAGTTATGCGGAGGGCAGCGATATCTACATGAAAAGCATGGGCGCGGGTGATGGTGGGAGTCTTCTGATTGAAGCCGGAGATATCACTTTCACAGACGGTGCATATATAGATTCAGGCACTTCTGGAAGAGGCGGGGGCGGGGAAGTGACGCTCAGAGCCGATTCAGTCTCCTTTGCCGGGGAGAACAGTGATGCGGATGGCAGCTATATCTACATGAGAAGCGAATACGCGGGAGAGGGCGCGGGTGATGGCGGGAGCCTTCTGATTGAAGCCAAAGATATCTCTTTCACAGGCGGCACATATATAAATTCAGGTGCCGAAGGAAGGGGCATGGGCGGGGAGGTGACGCTCAGAGCCGAAGAAGCGATCACGGTGGCAGGTGCCTCCACAGAGGGGGAGCCGTCCCATATTTACGCCGGAACCAAAAGCACGGCCCCGAATGCCGGGGATGGAGGGAGCATCACGGTCTCCGCACGGACGATATCCCTCTCGGATGGCGGGAAGATCAGCACCTCTGCCGTGGGCAGCGGAAACGCCGGCGCGGTGGAACTGAGCGCCGCCGAACTCCGTCTTGACACCGGGGCCTCGGTCTCGTCAGGGAGCGGGGCCGTCAATGTCAGCAGATTCGGCGACATTGCGGAACAGAACAGCGGAATGTTGCTTCCCGGGGACGTGGTGGAGGTCGCGGATGCCGGGAGGGGGACATCGGACCGCTATGTGGAAGTGAAAGCGGGCAGACCCGTAAGTTTTCCCGACATCTATGAAGTCTCCGACCTGACGGAACTGGACGCTCTCGGAGACCGCCATTCGCTTTCCTATGGGGACATTGCCGAGGTGCGGGACACAGGGAGCGGAGAGTCCGCACGCTATGTCTATAATTACCACCAATCACACTACTCTAGAACAGATGCATGGGTCAGGTTTGATAGTAGCAACACCGATGTCACGGCGCCGGACATGACCCACATAGATGAGATCAGCGAGTACTGGGTGGATGCCGAGGACAAGCTGCCGCATAATCCGGGCGACATAATCCGAGTGGCGGACACCGGGGACGGAAGGCCCGGAATTTACATCTATGCCCCCCCGTTTGGTTATTTTGACGGTGAGCCGTGGTGGTACAGCAAGACCGTCAGACTCAGCCGGTTCGACGCGGCCGACACAGCCGCGCTGAACGATCTTCCGAATCAGCTTTCCATGATGAACGGGGATGTGGCAAGGGTCGCGGATGCGGGTGACGGTGCCGAGGCCGACTTTGTGTTTCAGAGCGGCGAATGGATAAAATTCGGCACGGTTCACGCTGTCGCGGACCAGGCCGCAAAGAATGCCCTCACCATCCCGCGGACAGGCCACGTCGCGGAGGTGGGGGACACGGGAGACGGGCCGGAGGCGACTTATGTGTTTTCGGGAAGGGAATGGGTCTCCCTGAACGAATTCCGCACCGTCCCGGACATGGCCGCGATGGAAAAACTCACGCCGGAGACCGGGGATGTGGTCTATGTGGCCGACACGGACAGCGACGAGAACCGTCAGACTCCCGCCAATTTTCTGTATGCGGAAGCCGGGTGGACGGAGTTTGTCAAAGGGGATGCGGACAGAATCACCGTCACCGCGGACACCCTCACCATGACAGGCGGCAGCCGCATCACCACCTCCACCGCGGGACATGGAAATGCCGGGGATATCATGCTGAAAGTGAACCGGCTTGACATCGGAGACGGGGCCTCGGTTGTCTCGGAGAGCAGTTCCGAAATCTTCGGCGGATCTGCCGGAACCGTCACAGTGGAAGCTGCTGATTCGGTGAGACTGGGCGGTAAGAAGGCGTTAAGCACCGATGCCAAAGGCGCGGGCGGCGGCAGGATAGACGTGACCGCAGGAAACGAAATCTATCTCCTTGATGGCGGAATCAGCAGCAGCGTGGCCATCGGCGTGGGCAAGGGCGGCGACGTGACAGCGGAATCCAAGTTCGTCATCATGAATCACGGCGACATCACCGCCAATGCCGACGAGGGCGACGGCGGCGCCATCTTCATCCGCACGGAGAATTTCGTGAAATCCTCGGACAGCGCGGTGACGGCCACGTCAAACCGCGGCAACGAGGGAAGCGTGAGGATCGAGGCCCCGGACGTTGACATCAGCGGCAGCCTGATACCCATCTCCGAAAACCCGCTGGATGTCAGCCGAATGCTGCCCAAATCGTGCAAGGAGCGCACCGCCAAGGACAGAAGCCGGTTCATCATCAAATGCAAGGACGCCATCCCCACCTCGCCGGACGACCTTCAGGCCAGCCCGCCGAGGCCCTTCGGCTACCCGGATGATGAGTCCGGAGTGCAAAAATAGAGCGAAGCGGTTTTTTGCATCGGGCCGGGCCGCCCCTTCACGCTCGGCTCCCCTCACGCTCGGCTCGGATTGCTAAATCCGAGCCATGCCGCTCCCATTCACGCTCGGCTCGGATTGCCAAATCCGAGCCGTGCCGCTCCCGTTCACGAGCCATGCAGTGAGGGCGGGCCATGCCGGGGGATTTGGCAATCCTCCGGGAGCGTGAGGAGTGAGGAGCGTGAAGGGCGAGCCATGCCGGGGGATTTGGCAATCCCCCGGGAGCGTGAGGAGTGAGGAGCGTGAGGAGTGAGGAGCGTGAAGGGCGAGCCATGCCGGGGGATTTGGCAATCCCCCGGGAGCGTGAGGAGCGTGAGGAGTGAGGAGCGTGAAGGGTGAGCCATGCCGGGGGATTTGGCAATCCTCCGGGAGCGTGAGGAGTGAGGAGCGTGAAGGGTAAATCAATAATGAGAAGAGGGAAACAATGAAAACCTGGCTCAAGGAAAAAATCGGAAATCCGGATCTGTTCACAGGCAGGAAAAAGGAACTGGCGTATTTTCTGAACTGGACGGACAGGATAAAACGGGAAATATCCGTGAGCACGGCGATTCTCTCCCGGAGAAAGACCGGGAAGACCGCCCTGCTGCAAAGACTCTACAACATAACCTTTCAGAAGGATGACGGAATCGTCCCCTTCTATTTTGAAATCAAGGAGACAGACCAGTGGATCGGCGAATTTGCCAGGGAATTCTTCCTGACCTTTGTTTACCAGTATATCGCCTTCAGAACAAGGAAGATGGAATATTTCCTTTATTCAAAAGAGAATTACTCACAGGCGAACAAGATCGCACGGAAGGAAAAAATGGATTATCTGGCCCGCTTCATTTCGGATGCGGAGTCGGCAGACAGAAACGGAAATGCTGACAGCCTGTGGAATATGGTCCGGGATACTCCCCGGATGGTTGCCCAGCACACTGATGAGCGGGTTCTCCAGATCATTGACGAGTTTCAGCTTATCAACCGCTTCATTTTCTGGGACAGGAAGAAGACACGACAGGCGGACAACCTCGCCGGCAGCTATCTGCACACCTGCGAATACATGAACGCCCCCCTGCTAGTGGCTGGGAGCTGGGTGGGATGGCTGTCCCGGGATCTGGATGAGATGCTTCCGGGGAGGTTCCAGTTCCATTATCTTGAGAACATTCCCGAAAGTGAGGCGACGGAGATGATCCTCAAATATTCCCACCTGGAGGATGTCCCGGTGTCAGAGGATACCGTGCCTCTGATAGCGGGAATAACGGAGGGGAACCCCTTCTACATCGGCGCCCTGTTCCGCTCCAAACACCCGGGAAGAAATCTGGCCACGGAGGAGGCCGTGATTGAAACCCTTGAGTTTGAAACACTTCACAAAGTGGGACGGATCAGGGGGATATGGATGGAATATGTGACCCGTGCCATGAGGACGTCGAACGATGTCCATGCGAAGCGTATCGTCCTTTATCTCTCGAAGCACCGGGAAAGAGAGGTCACCCGCGACGAGCTGAGAGAGAAACTGGTGCTTCCGATGAGCGATTCGGACCTGGAAAGGAAGCTGAAAATCCTGGTGGAGGCGGACATCATCGAGCAGGGCAGGAGCAACTTTTATTACCGGGGAGTTCCGGACAACATCTTCGACAAAGTGTTTCGGGGCGTGTATGCTGATGAGATCGAGACATTCGATCCGAATGACATGACAGAGGAATACAAGGCCCTGTCGGAAAAACTGCTCAGAAACAACAAACGGATCCGTGGAAAATACGGCCGTTTGTCGAGTTTCTGATTATTCACCATCTCAGACACGATGTTCTGAAAAACAGTGATCTTTTCAGAGCATCCGTGCAAAATCTGCCGGATGATTTCGGATTCACCGAATATAAGAGCGTGTGGTCATATCATTCCCCGCCGCTGCATGAGCCGGAGTTTCAGATCGATGTTTTCGCCCGGGCCGGGGAAAAGGAATATTCCCTCATCGGCGAGGTGAAGAACCGCAAGGTGAAGTTCAGTGTGAAAGAGGCAAAGGAATTCCGGGAAAAGGCCGGGGAACTGATGCAGCTTGAGAATGTGGGAAAAGCCGTGCTGTTCGTCTTTTCCGTGAGCGGCTTCTTCAAAAACACGCTTACCTATCTGAAACAGCATGGGATTGCGTGGACGAGTGATAAGCGGTGGCTGGAGAGAGAGTGATAATAATGAAATCAAAACAATTTATCAGAAAGCTGAGGCAGATCGGTGTCGGATTTGTCAAAGGCCGGGGAAAAGGCGGCCATCTGCTTGCGAGATATCAGGGAAAACAAACAACAATTCCGGTCCACGGGGACACTGATCTTGGTCCCCAGTTTATAAAACTTGTCTGCAAACAGCTCGGACTCGATCCGAAGGATATCCTGTAAAGGAGGTTGTGATGGTATCAGATTACCCGGTCATACTGACGTATGACCAGAACAACACAATCATCGCACAGTTTCCCGATGTTCCCGAGGCATTGACCGTCGGGAATGACACGGAGAGTGTGCTTGAGCGGGCGCAGGATGCGCTTGTCGTCGCGCTATCCGGATATGTTGATGAGCAGCGGGATATTCCCGGGGCCTCGGTTCCCGAACCGGGACAGAAGACGGTCTCTCTCCCCCCTCCCACAGCCATGAAGATCGGCATTTACCAAACCATGCGGGATCAGAAGATCACCCGGGATATTCTCGCCCGACAAACCGGAGCCGATGACAGACAAATCCGTCTGATTTTGGACATGAATCATAACACGGACATTTTCCATCTGCTCCGTGCGTTGAAGTGTCTCGGAAAGGAGGTGGTCACGGACATCAGAGATGCTGCGTGAATCCGGAGTGCAAGGCTTGCCTTGCGAGTGAATCCTGACAAATGACAAATAACAAATGGAAAAACTCCCCCGAACACACATCGGTTTGACCCGCAGAACTTGGCGGCGGGTGCGTGAGGGCCTGTCAAGAATTTCAAAAAGCAGCGAAGATCGTGAGAGATGCCTTGAATGGTGTCTCAGGTTTCCGGATCACACGCAGATATGGACCGAAATTCTGAGGGGCGGACACAGGGAGATGACAGCGGCCGCCATCAGAACGGAAGACTTCTTCGACCTTCGGCCTGACATAATGGCCTGGTGGGAGCGGATCATCCAGAACCATCCCTTTGCCGCCATTTTCGCGGGGGAAAGATATGCGGCATTGCTGAGAAAAAGAAGGGAGAAAGGGGAACAGAGGTGCTTCTGAGCCAGTTCTTTCACATCGCGAGAGCCTCATGCGCCGTGGCGAATGTCGAGTACGTCGCTGTTTTCGGATCCAATGCGATACTCCCGTGGCTTGACGATCTGGGCATCCGGGATATGAGAGAATTCATTGATCCGGCGAATGTCTCCAGAGAGCTTGACCTCTGTGTCGGGGACGGCAGTGATGACCGCCTCAACACACTCATTGACGGCACCATCGGCGAACTGAGCCAGTTTGATGAGACGTTCGGGATTTATGCCCATCCGAATCCGATTGAGGGACTCTTCCGGGCACCTTCCTCATGGCAGAAACGGATAAGAATCGAAAGAGAGCCTGTGAGCGGAATTAAGATCATCGTGCCGCACTATCTGGATCTGGCATTGTCCAAGATCATTGCCGGAAGACCGAAAGACATGGCGTTTGCCCTGAGTGCGGTTCATGTTTTCAGCGTCAGGACAGAACAGATTGATGCACTGCTTGAAGAATATGTCGGGGAACACCCTGAAGAACAAGAAAGGGCGTCAGTGAATCTGGATATTCTGAAGCACAAGCTGCATAATTGCGAATCCGGAGTGCAAGGCTTGCCTTGCAAGTGAGTCCTGTCCTGAGTCAGCCACAGACAAAGCAGGCTTTGTACTCTGGAAAGGTCTGGCAGTCAGAGGCCCGTGGGACCGACATGTTTGTAGAACTGGCTAACTGACAACTGACAACCGACAACCGACAACCGACGGAAAGGAGTGCGAAAATGCGCAGATTTTCATCTTACGGCCCTGTCAGCACAAAAGTTCATTATTACGCTCCCCGGGAGGAACTGATTGATAGTGCGTATGCCGAACTGACAGGGGATGATCCCCAGGAGGGCGGTCATTACATCACAGTCTGGGCACCCCGCCAGACCGGCAAAACCTGGATCATGCAGCAGGTTATGAAAAGAATCAGGGAACAGGGGGATTTCGAGACGGGCATCATCAGCATGCAGTCCGCAAAGGAGGAGGATACGGGAGAAGGTGTTCTGGAAGTCTTTGTCTCAAAGTTGGAAGAGTGGTTTGAAAGGGATCTGCCGGACATCCGGTCGTGGGAAAAACTGTCCCGTCTGTTTAAAAAGGAATATTTTGCAAAGCCGCTCATTCTGATCGTGGATGAGTTTGATGCTCTCGGAGAGGAATTCATCAACAAATTCGCAAACGTGTTCAGAGACATATATATCGGAAGACGGAACCAGTCCGACAGACCTACGGATCAGAAAAGCTGCCTGCTCCACGGACTCGCCCTGATCGATGTCAGAAGCATGCTCGGCATCAGGAATGTCACGGGACCACCTTCCAACATCCAGCGCGGGCTGCACATTCCCAACCTGACCCGTGAGGAGACGGAGGGGATGTTTGAATGGTATGAAAAGGAAAGCGGTCAGAGGACTGACCGTGACGTGACTGAACGGATATTCCGTGAGACCCGCGGACATCCGGGCCTGGTCTGCTGGTTCGGGGAACTGCTCACGGAAAAATACAATAAGAAATTCCCGGAGCCAATCTCAATGAGGAATTTTGAAATTGTCAGCGCGGCCGCGGTCAATGCGCTTCCCGACGACAACATTCTGAACATCATCAGCAAGGCGAACACGGAACCTTACCGGTCGGTGGTTCTCGATCTGTTCAGAACAGGGGGAAACAGAGAATTCTTTTATGATGACAGTCTGCTGAACTATCTTTATATGAACGGGGTCATCTCCTGCGAAACGGAGAACGAGGCCGACTATTTTGTCAGATTCGCATGCCCCTTTGTCCAGAAGCGGCTGTTCAGCTATTTTGCTCGTGAGCTGTTCGGATATGTGGGAGAAGTCCGTGAGCCGTTCGAGGATATGAGTGACACGCTCACCCAAGAGGAACTGAACATCGGAAACCTGATGCGACGTTTTCAGAGCCATCTGAGAAAGAACCGGAAATGGCTGCTGGCGGACGCGCCGAGGCGGAAGGACCTGAGAATCTTCGAGGCGGTGTATCACTTCGGCCTGTACCGGTTTCTGTGTGACTTCCTGGGAACGGAATATGCCCGTGTGTGGCCCGAATTTCCCACAGGCAACGGGGAGGTTGACATTGTCATCGAGTATGCGGGCCGGAGATACGCACTCGAACTCAAATCATACGCCCATGAGAGGGGATATAAAAAGGCCCTGGGGCAGGCGGCCGAATACGGGAAACAGCTCGGGCTTTCGGAGGTCTCACTGGTTTTTTTCGTGGAATATGTTGATGACGCCAGCCGGGAGAAGTATGAGAAAACTTACACGGATGAGGAGACCGGTGTCCGGGTGATGCCAGTCTTTGTTGATGTGGGGGAATGAGTGCAAATCCGGAGTGCAAGGCTTGCCTTGCAAGTGACTCCTGAGCCAGCCACGGGCAAAGCAAGCTTTGCACTCCGGAATCCGAGCCATTCCAGGAGAGGGCTGATTGAGAAGTGAGAAGGAAGTTCCGGAACAATTTTATTAATTTTTAATTTCACAGAGAGGAGCGTATCCGCAACTTGGGGGAAGCATTTGAAAATCCGCCCTGAAGATTAACGGAGGGGATCCCCAGTTCGTGAATGCGCCCTACGGAGGGTTAATATGAGACTTGTCAGAGCATTTTTCTCAACACTGCTTTTCTGCCTTATTATCTCAGGTCCGGCCGCAGGCATGTACATCTGGACCGACGAAAACGGAGTCAAACATTTCAGCGATGCTCCGCCTTCTGAGGAGGCTTCGGAAGAGGTGAAGCATCAGGCGGATTATGATGCTGTCGCAGGCGAGAAAAAGCTTTATGAAAAAGCAAACCAACTGATGAGCAGTTACAGAGGAGACTTCTCTTTGCTGACGAAAGCAGGTCTGTTTTTGGAACGAATACTGGAATCGAATCCGAACAGCGCGCTTGCGTATGTGGGACTGAGCCGACTTGCACGCAAAGAGGGACGCATCATCGGAAAGAAGTACAAGCCGGGTTCCCTGGAGGAAAGTCGGGAATTCCTGCTGAAAGCGATCCGCATTGATCCCGCATTGTATGACGCCTATCGTCAGGGGGTATATTTGCATGTTGCAAGCAACAATCTGCCGGAAGCCAGAAAGGCGGCAAAAAAGGCGCGTGAGCTTTCCCCTGACGCCCCTGAGACCGATATCCTTTTTGCAGTCATTGCGTTGGAAGAAGGTGATGATGAAGAGGTTATTCGCAGATCAAATTCAGTCATCTCAAAAACGGCAGACAAATACATGCTCCATGATGCGTATTTCTTTCTGACCAAGGTATATAAGAAGCAGAAGAAATATGACCTTGTTGAGGATATGTATTTGAAAACCATGAAAATATGGCCTGATGACGCCTGGAATTTGGACAGTTACGCCGGCTTTCTCTACCGCAGAGGAAGATATGATGAAGCAATAACATACGGAGAAAAAGCTCTTTCGATAATGGATTTTTATGTTGCACGCAAGCGTCTGGGAAAATCCTATTACAAAAAAGCATCGGATATCCTCTGGACAAAGGGCCAGCCCGCCGAATCCATCCGATTCTTTTTATCTTCCATTAAATATCACCCAACGGCAAATGCCTTCTACGGTCTTGGAACATCTTACGCCCGGATCGGAAAGGATGCCCAGAATGTGTCCCTGATGGAAAAGGCGGCAAGTGCGTTAGAGAAAGCGATTGAACTGGAATCGGATCATAAGCTTGCCCAAAGCCAACTGGCGAAGATTCGGAAACTGTTATCCGATTTGTAGTCTTTGAAACTTGAATTTTGGAAAGGAGGTGATCACGGAGATCAGAGATGCTGCGTAAATCCGGAGTGCAAGGCTTGCCTTGCGAGTCAGTCGTAAATGAGCCACGGGCAAAGTAAACTTTGCACTCCGGAGTGGATGAATCCGGAAAGAAAAGAAAGGAGGTTGTTATGATGAAACGTATTTTCATTGTTACGGGCCTGATTCTGCTGCTGACCGCTTTCCAGGGGTTTGCAGCGGATCAGAGTGATTTGCAGGGTATTTCCGACATCCGGTTTCCCGTTTTTAAATCGGTGGTAAAGGATGCGGAGATACTCAGAAGAGACAGCGAGGGGTCCAGCCGGGGGTTCAGCCGAAGTATGATGACCCGGCGCAGCGGGGAACTGACCCGGGGACTGGTCCGGGGCACATCCGGGAAAAGGGAAACCCCGACAATACCGTCCCGCATGGTTCCGCTGGTGCCTGAGACAACGGGCCTGACGTCAAAGTCTCAGCCTGCGCTGTTGTGGTATGTCTCCGGTCCCTGCCCGGATAAGATGGAGTTCAGGGTGAACGCTTTCAAGGTTGAAGAGCCTCTCCTGGACACCCATATTGAGGGGCCGTCTTCGGAAGGAATCTTCCGGCTCGATCTTGCCGAGTATGACGTCACGCTGAAACCGGATGTGGAGTATGAATGGTTTCTGACCATTGTGCTCCATGAGGATGACCGGTCCGCGGACTATTTCATCAGCGGAACTGTGAGGCATAAGGAACTCCCGGATGACGTATCCCGGCGTCTGGCAGATACCCCTGAAGATCAGCGGTATGCCGTGTATGCCGGGGCCGGCTACTGGTATGATGCCATGGACCATCTCTCCCGGCAGATTGAAGCGGATCCGGGTAAGTCTGTGTTGCGAAGACACCGGGCAAAGCTGCTTGAGCAGGTGAATTTGCCGAAAATTGCAGTGTATGATGTTGGGAAGTGATGTTTGATGCTGGATGCTGGATGCTGGATGCTGGATATTTGATGCTGGATATTTGATGCTGGATGCTGGATATCTGGTGTTTTGGTTAAAAAATAAAGGAGGGATTATGAAATTTGTTCATTTTTCAAAAATGTATGTTTCGTTGGGGGCGGCGTTCTGGCTGTTTCTGGCTGTTTGTCTGTTTTCGCCGGTGTATGCCCCGGATCAGGCGGCAGCGGAAAGCTTTTCTGGATGCACAGGGACGCCGGTTTACAATCCGATGGTAAAATATGCGGAAGGAAAGACCAGAAGAGAAGCCGGTGAAGTTGATAAGACAGGAATCACGCGAGGCGTCACACGGGGAGTGACCCGAGGCGTCACACGGGGAGTGACCCGAGGCGTCACACGGGGAGTGACCCGAAGCGTCACACGGGGAGTGACCCGAGGTGTAACTCGGGGAGTGACCCGAGGTGTGACTCGCAGTATCACCCGAGGGGAAGGCGGGGCAGTCTCGCTTCCCTCACGAATGTCTCCGCTTGCTCCTGAACATATCGGCCTGACGTCAATGCGGCAGCCGGTTTTGCAGTGGTACATCTCCGGTCCGTGGCCGGATAAGATAGAGTTCAGGCTCAGTGAGATAGGGGTCCCGGAGCCTCTGGTGGATACGGATATCAGCGGGCCCGACAAGGAGGGAATCTTCAGCGTCAGGCTTGCCGATCATAATGTCAGCCTCAAACCGGATACGGAGTATGAGTGGTTCCTGACCATTGTATCCGATGATGAGGAACGGTCTGCCGACTTTACGACAAGCGCCACAATCATATATATCGAACCGGCCGGTAACTTGTCAAATCGCCTGACAAATACGCCGAAAGAGAAACAGTATTATGTCTATGCCAGCCAAGGATACTGGTATGACGCGATTGGAAGCCTTTCGCAACTGATTGAGGCCAGGCCGGGTGACAGGAATTTGAAACTGAACCGGGCCGAGTTGCTCAGGCAGGTGAATTTGCCGCTGGCAGCCGCGTATGATGCCGGAGGATGATGCGGGTTCTGCATAAATCAGACTTCCGAAGTTTTCAAAACTTCGGAAGTCATTTGCGGACGTGATGTGCAACTTTTTTTGAGATTAAGATAAAGAGAAAGAGAAAGAGAAAGAAGAGGTTATTTTATGAACAAAAAACAGATTTCAATTTTCACAATCATCATCTGCATTGCCGGTGCATGCATCTCTTATGCGGCGCTGCCTGTCAGCCAGGATATCCGGGAGCAGATTTCCGCAGGGGAAGCCTTTCTGCAAAAAGGCGACTTCGGACATGCTGCCGCATCTTATGAAAAGGTTCTCAGCAGTCTGGACAAGGAGCAATCCCCCGGAATTTACATGGACACGCTGATCCGTCTGGCTTATGGCTACAAAGCCCTCGGACTTCACCAAAATGCCCTGGCCGCTTTTACCGCCGCGCTGCCCGTGGCGGAGAAGAGCAATGACCCCTATCGGAAGGCCCTGTTCTTCAGTAATTTCTCAGATATTCACCTGACACTCGGTGATCTGTTAAACGCTGTGGAATCTATGAAGCAGGCGATTGACCAAGCGCGTCTGGCCAAAGACCCGGTCCTTCTGGCCGATATTCTGAACAACGCCGGAAACATGCTTGTCACGGACAGGAATTATGAGGAGGCCGCGGAGACGTACAGCGAATCCCTCGCGCTTCTCGACAATACAGGAGAGGCGGAACTGAAAGCAAAAGTCCTGATTAACATGGCCTACATGGAATCTCTCATCGGCAGCCTTCAGCCCGCGGTATTGGCGGAGACGCTGGAGCATGTCCGAACCCTGCCGGATTCCCATGCCAAGGCGGAGAATTATATTTCTCTCAGCCTCCTGATGAGAGAAGTTCTGGAAAAAGAGGGCGAGTCCGGAAGCCCCATGACAAAAAGGATTAAAAACGTCTGGCACTGCCTCTCAGAAGCAAGGCGGATCGGCAAGGAACTGAAACATCCCCGGATGATTTCCCAGGCCTGCGGGTATTTGGGGCAGTTGTATGAAAATGAGGCGCGGTATGATGAAGCGCTCAGACTCACCCGAAGAGCGGTCTTCTCTGCCCAGCAGACCGACTGCCCGGAATTTCTGTATCTCTGGCAGTGGCAGGTCGGGAGACTCCTCAAAGCCCAGGGCCATATTGACCGGTCCCTGAGTGCCTACAAGACAGCCATTGAGACCCTGAACCCCATCCGTCTCCAACTCTTCAAAGGGCATCGCGCTCAGAAGGATACCTTTGACAAGAATGTCAAGCCGGTATATATCGGGCTTGCCGATCTTTATCTGATTCAGGCCGATGCATTACAGGATCCGAAATCCCGGGAAGGCAAACTGAAAAAAGCCAGGGATACCATGGAGATTCTGAAGACCCTCGAATTGCAGAACTTCTTCAAAGATGAATGTGTGACCTATATGGAGGAGAAAAAAAGGTCTTTGGACAGCACACCTCGGGGCACCGCGGTGGTTTATCCCATCTCCCTCGAAGATCGCCTGGTTGTATTGCTGAACATGCAGGGAAGCATGACCCACTTCAACACCCCGGTGGGTTCCCGGGAATTGAAAAAGACGGCCAGACGGTTCCGAAAACGGTTGCAGACCCGGTCCAGCTATCGTTTCCTCAAAGATGCCCGGAAGTTCTATGACTGGCTGATCCGTCCCGCGGAAACCGAACTCGCGGCCAATAAGATTGACACCCTGATTATCGCTCCCGACGGCGCGCTGCGCCTGATCCCCTTCTCCACTCTGAATGACGGCAAACAGTTCCTCGTTGAGAAATACGCGGTCGGCACAGTGCCCGCAATCCAACTGACCACTTCCGAGGAATTTCAGGCGGAAAAGGCCGATATTCTTCTGGGCGGTCTTTCGGACGCTGTGCAGGAATTCACGCCCCTGCCCGGAGTCAAGGCTGAACTGGCAGAGGTGAAGCAGATTATGAACGCCCGGGATATGCTCTTCAATGCCGACTTTACCGTGCCCAACCTTACCGGCGAATTCAAAACGAATCCCTTCGGCATTCTGCATCTGGCCACCCACGGCGTATTCGGCGGCAGCGCGAAGGATTCCTTTCTGCTGACATACAACAGCAGACTCGACATGGACCGTCTTGAAGAGCTGATCGGACTCAGCCGGTTCCGGGAGCAGAAAGTGGAACTGCTCACCCTGAGCGCATGTCAGACCGCGATGGGGAATGAGCGGGCAGCACTGGGCCTTGCAGGTGTCGCGGTCAAAGCCGGCGTGAGGACTGCGATAGCCACCCTGTGGTTTGTGGATGACGAGGCCACCTCTCTGACCATACGGGAGTTTTACAAACAACTCAGAAATCCGGATCTGTCAAAGGCCAGGGCATTGCAGAATGCCCAGAAGAAACTGATCGCCCAACGCAGGTTCTGGCATCCGATTTACTGGGGGCCGTTTTTGCTGATCGGGAATTGGGATTAGGAATTGGAAATTGGAAATTGGGAATTGGGAATTGGAAATTGGGAACACGACCAGAACTCCTAAACGCAGAGATCGCAGAGACCTGACAGAGAACGGAAACGGGCGGAATCTTTCTGCGAAACTCCGCGTTCTCCGCGGCCTCTGCATCTGAGCTTCGGAAAATCAGCTTTACACCCAATCCTTTTCTTATACGCTGGGCAATCTGCTCAATGGCATAAGTGTAAACTTAAACTTAATCTTTATCTTTATCCTACCCGTGTCCATCTGATAAAGATAAAGATAAAGATAAAGATAAAGAGTTTTGGGAAATCCCTGTGTACAGGACAAAAAACTTCGGATGCCTGAAAAGCGGCACACTGTCATTCCGGGCGGGAATCGGCAGGATTCCCGGCATTTCCGACCCGGAATCCACTTTTTGTCCTGTACTCGGGGGAAATCCTTAAGTTTACACTTATGATGGTTTCATGGATGACAGACTCTGTTTCCGGCATGATCGGCACTGAGGATATGCCTGTACTCTGTATCTCAAATTTGGCATATCCTGCTTCATGATCCGTTTTCTAATTTTTTGATTTCATTTTCAGTCTTCTTTTTATCTGATACCAAAACCATCATCAGACCGATCACAGGTGAAAGAGTGATAGAACAGAAAAGATACCCCCAGAACCCCATTTTTCTGTTCGTCCCTGCCACAGCGATCAGCAGAGATGAAGCAAAATAAAGAAACTGAATATTCAGGGGAAATCTTACTATCCATGTTAATGGTATAAAGTCCATTGATAAAGGCTCCTTGTCAGCATGAGACCTCCGAGGTTTTGAAAACCTCGGAGGTCTTCAATGTTTATTTAGCTGCCCCGGCAACGTTTTTTCCTTCTTTGAACATTTCTGCGTAATATTCTCTCACCTTTTCAGGATTAAAGGTCAGGAAGGTTCCGCCGGAAGCAAAATGCTGGATAAAGACTTTGCCCACAGCATATGTGGACGCGCCTCCGATAATCGGCATGGTCACGATCCCGGCCGCAGTTCCTGCTACCGGAACGGTTTTGGAGATGCTGGCTGCCAGGGGAAGCGATGCTGTCGCGGGCACCATGCCGCCGACCAGAGCGGACAGGATGTTTTTCACCACATCCTTTGAAAAAGGAACATCATACCGCCTGGCCAGGACCCTGAGCATGTTCATCTGAATGAGTGTCACACATGCAAAATCGACCAGGGGTATGGGAATGAGCCCCACGGCCATCGAACCATACACATGATGTCTGATAAGCCTGTCCAATTCGTCTTTGGACACTCCCTCCGCCGTTGTTTCCGTTACCGTTGTTGTTTCAGTTTCCATTATTTCCTCCTTTTGGGTTTGGGTTTCCTCTGCCTGCTTTTCCGGTTCCGCTGACCACGGATCCGTTTTTTCGTCCTGCTTCGGAGCCTCCGTTTTTTCGTCCTGCTTCGGAGCCTCCTCTTTCGCTGACCACGGATCCGTTTTTTGGTCCTGGTTTCCCGTTTTTTTGCCTTGCATTCTCTGCGCCTCGCCAATGTCAGACTTCCGGAGTGAAACCCCGAAGTCCGGTGACAGAATTATTGTTATTGGCTGTGTACAGGACAATAAACTTCGGATGCCTGAAAAACGGCACACTGTCATTCCGGGCGGAAATGCCGGGAATCGGCGGGATTCCCGGCATTTCCGACCCGGAATCCATTTTTGTCCTGTACTCAGTGTTATTGGACAAAATATTATATGGATTCATGATTCATGTCAAGCTTTTCTTTTTTTTTATTTCATCATCCACTATGGGGCCACATTGTTCCAAAGCCGGTCAGAAGGCATTATATCCCTTCCCCTGATCCGTTGTCATATTCGGGTGAAAAATGACAACCGATACCAGGATTGAACGGATAACAGGCAAAACCGTTTCATCCTCTGATCCGTTGTCATATTCGGGTGAAAAATGACAACGGATATTAGGATTGAACGGATAACAGGCAAAACCGTTTCATCCCCTGATCCGTTGTCATATTCGGGTGAAAAATGACAACGGATATCAGGATTGAACGGATAACAGGCAAAACCGTTTCATCCCCTGATCCGTTGTCATATTCGGGTGAAAAATGACAACGGATATTAGGATTAAACGGATATCAGGTAAAAAATGACAACGGATATCAGGATTGAACGGATATCAGGTAAAAAATGACAACGGATAACAGGATGAAACGGATAACAGGCAAAACCGTTTCATCCCCTGATCCGTTGTCATATTCGGGTGAAAAATGACAACGGATATCAGGATGAAACGGATAACAGGCAAAACCGTTTCATCCCCTGATCCGTTGTCATATTCGGGTAAAAAATGACAACGGATATTAGGATTGAACGGATAACAGGCAAAACCGTTTAATCCTCTGATCCGTTGTCATATTCGGGTGAAAAATGACAACGGATATCAGGATGAAACGGATAACAGGCAAATCCGTTTAATCCCCTGATCCGTTGTCATATTCGGGTAAAAAATGACAACGGATATCAGGATGAAACGGATAACAGGCAAATCCGTCTCATCCTCCGATCCGTTGTCATATCCGCTGTCATATTCTGACCACTTCAATTTCCAAACTGGATGTGTGAAAATTGGCAACAAGTCCGATCTTAAGTTCCAAAAGTCTGAGATACTGACGAAGACGACCTATGAGTTTTGGTGTGATTCCAAGAACGGCAGTGGGAACCAGCAGTACCTTGCCATCCACAAGAATCATCCGGGTTTCACGGGTCTCGACAGGCTGCTGACGGAACGGGATGACAATTTCCTTCTTCACCTCGTAAGGGATGGAACGCATGCCCAGTTCGATTTGGACGGCCCGTCGGTAGTGCATATGCATAAAGTCGGGTCTCAGTTCGCCATGAACTTCATAAAGAACGGCCCGCAGTTTTCTTGTCAGCGCCGGATACAGCCATTGGTCTGAAGACGGTGCGGCACCAGTCCGGAAAGGTCGGGCAGGCCGGTCACTGACAAAGTTCGGAATGCGTATGATTTCCAACTCCTCACCTCCGAAGTTGACCAAAATGCCGAGTTTCAGGCCGGTCACCCTGAGATATGTGATAACCTGGGCCTTGTCAACAGGCAGCAACGCCGCCTTTGCTTTCAGCTCGATCACCAGCCTCTCATCAGCCAGCACATCCACAAAGAAACGGCCAATCCGATATCCCTATGTAGTGCAACTCATACTCTGCCTGCGGATGAACGGATATGTCCCGCTCCTGCAACGCAGAAACCGGGGCCGGATGTTCAGAATCCGTATGCTCGCATCCGCCGGATATGTGTCCACATAAAGCCTCGCCTTTGCCGGCACGGGCGTCAGGTCCACAAACAGGGACATGCTTCCTTCCCGCCTCAATGCTTATCCGGCGCTGATAGGTCCTGGCGAGACGGAACCCGAAGTTGCTGCCCCTGCTGTCCGGGCTGAGGTTGCGCCGGTCGGCCGAGCGGCAGATACGGGCGAAGCTGAACCAACTGCCGCCCCGAAGCACCCGATCAGAGCCGACCATATATATGGGATCGGTTTGGTCTCTGGCATATGTGTCGGTACCGAAAGTGTCCTGACACCATTCGTGAATATTCCCATGCATATCGTACAGTCCCCACGAATTGGCGGGAAAGCTTGCAACCGAAACCGTCTTGCCTCGATCTTCTCCTTTGGGACAGCCGGGCAGCGAAAAATACTCACCCCAATAATTAGCCTGATCCGTTGACAAACACCTTCCGAACGAAAACGGCGTGTCTGTTCCGGCACGACAGGCATATTCCCATTCAGCCTCGGTCGGCAGTCTGTATTTGCCCGCGCCCTCCTTCCGGTTCAGCTTCTTTATGAACTCCCGCACATCATCCCAGGAGACCTTCTCAACCGGACAGTTGTTCCCGCAGTTCTTAAACTCGGACGGATTGTTTCCCATAACCGCCTTCCACTGCCCCTGGGTCACCTCCGTAGTCTGCATGTAAAAACCTTTGGTCAGCGTCACCCGGTGCAGCCTTTCCCTATCAAATCGGCCCGGCTCATCCGGAGGGCTTCCCATCATAAATGTCCCCGGCGATATAAGAACAAACTTCATGCCGATGCTGTTGGTGAACTCGCTTTTATCCGAGCGGTCAGCGTCAACAGCGTTCAGACGGATGTGATCCGACCCGGTTTCCGTCACATCTCCTTCCTGATTCTGTCTTACGGCCTTCTCGGAAAAATTCAGAGACGAGACTGACAGAATTCCTGCCAAAATTAATACAGAAAACAGCAGCCTTCTTTTCATAAACTACCTCCTTATCATGAATTTGGGTAAGAAATTTCGGCATCCTTCATTTGTCGCTTTACACTTTCGGGTGTCAGGTGAATTCTTTTTTTGTCCTTTGTGACCTTTGTGTGAGATGTGAAATGCCGGTTGGAAAAAGTGTAAACCACTTTCGGCTTTTATGAAGGATGCTGAAATTTCCATGGAAAAAAATTTTCAGCCCAGTGATGAAAATCTATTTTCATGGTAAAAGTTTTAAATACTCTCGCCAGTTCAGATTTACCAATTGAACCAGACGACAAAAAAATCTTCTATCAGGTACCTGTGTTTTTTGCAACTGATATTTGAAAGTTTCTGAACAAAACTACAGGGATTCCACATAAGAAATTTACATGAAAAAAGCTTTTTCACCCGGTGATGAAGATGTATTTTCACGGTAAAGGATTTTTCCCGCACGATACAGGCCTCTTCCGAAGTTTTCAAAACTTTGGAAGTTCAAGCGCGTTTATCTGCGTCCCATTGTTTTTCCAAAAGTGTCCATACAGGACAGGCTGCCAATCTTAGACTGGTAACCTGTCGGGTATTAGCGGGAAACTATTTTTTTCAAAAATACCCTTGACACCTGATAATTCAAGTGTTAAAGATTGTTATTTGAAAACAGGTTGCCAGTCTTAGACTGGTAATCTGGAAACGCCCAACAAAACAAGTTTTAAAAACCGAAAGGAGAGGAAAGCATGAAAAATTTCCGACACATTGCCACAGTGATTATTTTTCTATTCAGCATACCGGGGACCAGCTTATCTGAAACCGAGTTATCCGAACAACCCGGCTCTGCCGACACATTCTATGTGATCCGGGTTGAGGGAACCGTTCAGCTCAGAAATGCAAAGGCCCCGCTGAAACGAGACGACATCATCAGGGGCGTCACGGATGAGAGCGAGATCATTTTCAGACCGTCTGACGCGTCGGCCATTCTCATCAGTCCGCGGAAAGGGCGGTTTGTACTCCGGTCGGAAAAACCGGACAAGCTGACAAGGATGCGTGAAATCATCTGCTTCCTGAAAAATGCTCTCCTGCCCTCATCCAAGGGAATCAGCACCCGCACCGCAATGATAAATCAGGAGCAGATGAAAGAGGAGGTCAGTCTCGTGATTTCGATACTCAGATCATATCACAAGAAAGAGGATGAAATCAGGAAGGAGGCCCTCGGTTTTCTGACTGACTTTTATTATGACAAAGAGAATGCGGACAAGGCGGAGAGATGGCTGAACAGGAATTTTTCGTTCAGCGAGGGGAAATAGGCTGAAAATTTATGTATCTTCTGTCACAGATAATCAAATGGCTGAAAGCAAATTTCATTCATGTCCTGTTAGAGATAATCAAATGGCTGAAAGCAAATTTCATTCATGTCCTGTTAGAGATAATCAAATGGCTGAAAGCAAACCGCATGATCTCTCTCAGTGTCATTCATGCCCTGTGGATGCTCATATTAACCTTTGTCTGGTTAAACCGGAGCGTCACTTACGGCGATGAGATGTTTCTGATTCAGATGACTTCGGGCGTGAAGCGTCTGATCCTCGGTCTTGAGGAGAAACCGGATAAAAACGACTTTCTCTTCGTCAATGTCGCTTATGACAGGAAGCTGATTGAGAAGCGTAAGAATGGCATTTTCTCAGGCAATCAGGACATAACGGACCGGGCAAAGCTTGCACAGTTCTTCCGCGTTCTGAGTCAGAGACCGGATAACCACCGGTTCATCCTGTGCGACATTTTTTTCAGAGACCCCTCGCCGGATGACCGTATGCTCCTGACTGAGATGAGGAAAATGAGGCACATCCTCATCCCCTATCACAAAACCGCACCCGGCCGGTGGGAGTTTCCGATTTTCGACGGAATCGAGAGCGGCGCTGCGGATTACACCACCGCGGACACCAAAGGGACATTTCTGAAATTCGCACTGACAGGTGAGGATATGCGGAAAACGATCCCGTTGCGCATGTACGAAAGACTGCACAGCGCAACATTCCGAAAAAAGGGGTTTTTATACCTTATGAACGGAAAACTGAGCCTGAATTCCGTTATCCTGGATTTCAGAATCCGGAACAGCCACCTGAACGAGGGCGGATATTACGGCGATTTCTGCATGAACCTGTGGGAGCTGCTCTCTCTCCCGGATGCGGTGCTGCACGAACTGACAAAAGACCGCATCATCGTCATCGGCGATCTCAAAGAGCGGGATATGCACGAAACGGTGTTCGGAGAAACGGCAGGGACCCTGATTCTGCTGAATGCGTATCTCTCCCTCGTGAACAAGGAGAACATTGTCTCCGCTCCGCTTATCATGGTTCTGTTCGGGGTCTGTCTGCTGTTATCCTTCCACATCTTCTCCGGCAAAACGCTTGAAGAGCGACAGTGGCGGATCAGGATGATACGATCCGTGATCAGAGGCAGATTCATCGCCAAACTGGTGAACTATCTTCTGGTCCTGGGCGCCTTTTCCGTGATCTTATATTTCATCTTCAACATTCATATCAACATCCTGCTGATCGCCGCATATCTCACGGTTTTGGAATCCGTGATCCGATATGTCGGAAAAAAGCGACAGTCCCCTGTGCCCTGAAACACGGATTGTGGGTAAGAAAGGATTTCGGGTTCTCGGTCGGGCATAATCCTTTCTTATCCACAATCCGTGTAGATGCCGCCGCCACTTTCGACCCGCTGAATGCGGGCTACCGGGCAAATCCGTTTAATCCTCCGATCCGTTGTCATATTCGGGTGAAAAATGACAACGGATACCAGGATTGAACGGATATCAGGCAAATCCGTTTCATCCCCTGATCCATTGTCATATTCGGGTGAAAAATGACAACGGATATCAGGATTAAACGGATAACAGGCAAATCCGTTTCATCCTCCGATCCGTTGTTATATTCAGGTAAAAAATCCGTTTAACCCCCCGATCCGTTGTCATATTCAGGTGAAAAATGACAACGGATATCTGGATTGAACGGATATCAGGCAAATCCGTTTAATCCTCCGATCCGTTGTCATATTCAGATAAAAAGTAAATCCGTTTCATCCTCCAATCCGTTGTCATATTCAGATAAAAAGAAAATTAAACGGATATCAGGCAAATCCGTTTAATCCTCCGATCCGTTGTCATATTCAGCATATTCAGGTGAAAAATGCTGTTTTCCCCCGGATTGCCCCTCTTTTACCCTGAATGACGAATCTGCGGAAGTATCAAACTGAGCCGCAGATATCGCCTTCCAGAAGGTAAAAAAGTAAAAATCCAAAAGTTAAGGGGTCCTGGCGAGACGGAACCCGACGTAGTTGAGCCTGTAGGCCGGGCTGTAGCTGTACCGGTTGGCCGAGCGGCAGTCACGGGCGTCGTAGACCCAACTGCCGCCCCGAAACACCCGAACAGAGCCGACTATATATATAGGATCGGTTTGGTCTCTGGCATATATACCGAAAGTATCCTGGCACCATTCCCAGACATTCCCATGCATATCGTACAGCCCCCACGGATTGGCGGGAAAGCTTGCGACCGGAACCGTTTTTTCCCGATATTTCCCTTTGGAACAGCCTTTCAGCGGATAGTTGCCGTCATAATTGGCCTGATTTGTTGACAGACACCTTCCGAACGAAAACGGCGTGTCCGTTCCGGCACGGCAGGCATATTCCCATTCAGCTTCGGTCGGCAGGCTGTATTTGCCCGCGCCTTCCTTCCGGTTCAGCTTCTCTATGAACTCCTGCACATCATCCCAGGAGACCTGCTCAACCGGACAGTTGTTCCCGCAGTTCTTAAAATTGGACGGATTGTTCCCCATAACCGCCTTCCACTGCCCCTGAGTCACCTCCGTAGTTTGCATATAAAAACCTTTGGTCAGCGTCACTCGGTGCAGCCTTTCATCATCGTCCCTTTCAGGCTCATCCGATGGGCTTCCCATCATAAACGTCCCCGGCGATATGTGAACAAACTTCATGCCGATGCTGTTGGTGAACCCGCTTTCATCCGGCCGGGCAGCAACAACGGCGTTCAGGCGGATACTCAGATTTCTGTCCCCCGCCCCAGCGGTGATCCATCGCCTCTCTGTCTCATATCCGTCAGCCGATATTTCCAGATGGTACTCACCCGGTTCCAGCTCGATCCCCTGATGAAAACGGGGCTGAATGTTCAGAATCCGTATGCCCGCATCTGCCGGATATGTGTCCACATAGAGCCTCATCTTTTTCTTCACAGGCGTCAGTTCCACAAACAGGGACATGCTCCTTCCCGCCTCGATGCTTATCCGACGCTGATAGGTCTCATACCCCTCCTTTTCGACAAGTATCCCGTGCTCACCCGGCGTGACCGCCACACCTGACAGATCCGTCGTTCCAACATATCCGCCGTCCACCAGCACCCTCGCACCGGACACGCTGCATTCCACATCCAGGGAACCTTTTGCCGAAGGCACGGGCTGCGGCTCATCCCGGCCGAAGCTGCTGCTGGCAAAATAAAAATCCCCCATCAGCGACGAATGCTCCCAAGGAATCTGTTTCCTTCCGGTCTCCCTGGCCACATCAATGCGGGTGTTTTTCAGGACCCGCTCGATGGTCAGCCCCGGAGTCCTCATGTGCCTTATCAGATGCTTGGTGTAAACACCGTTCCGGCCCGTGCCGTCCTTGGCCAGCGATCCCGGAGCGGTGGCATAGGCGATGATCGAGCCGGTCGGCGCGTTCATCTTTGCCAGACCCCGGGAACCCGGGCCTCTGCTTTTGAACCCCCTGGTGAACGGATTGTTCCGGCACGCATCCAGAATGACAATGTTCAGCGCGTTCCCCGCATCCTGCATCTTCCCCATCGCACGGCCGGCATCCACGGACTCGAATTCCGCATCCGATTCGGTATCGATCTCCGCTCCGATCGGAATCAGATAATTCCGCCCCCTCACCTGAATCCCGTGACCCGCAAAATAAAACAGGCCCGTGCCTCCGCCTCTGCTCAGCCGCCTCCCGAATTCCCGCAAGGCGTCCTTCATCTCCCTGATTTTGGCGTTCTCCCTGTGAATCACCTCGAAACCGAGGCTTCTCAGGGCGCGGGTCATGTCCCGTGCGTCATTGACCGGATTTCTCAGCAGGGCCTCCCCCTTGTAATCGGCATTTCCGATCACAAGGGCCAGCCGGCTCTTCCCATCCTGGTTTCGTATTATGGTCCTGTCGGAAAAGCTCAGAGACGAGACCAGCAGAATTCCTGTCAGAACGGATATGAAAAACAGCGGCCTTCTTTTCATAAGTTATCTCCTTTCATGATTGTGGTAAAAAAAATTAAATACTCCTGCCAGCTCGGATTTGCCAATCCGAACCGGACAACAAAAATCATTCTATCAGGTTCCTGTGTTTTTTGCAACTGATATTTGAAAACTGAAAACTTCCGATGACGCGGGAATGACGTAGTTTTGAACGGATATTTCGGGTAGAAAAAAGTCATCCCGTACTTGCGGGTCATCAGGAGGTCATCAGGAGACCTGTGTGACGATACTGACCGAGGCGGCGGAGATAAAAGGATTCTGACATTCATGCTTCTATCCTTTCAGTTTACGGATGGGGCGTTATGGCAATAACCGTTATCTGATTCTGAGAGGGGCCGTAATGCCAGAAAATTCTGTATGCCGCCGGTGTGGCCTGTTCCGCATATGCCTCAAAAATTTTTTCTCCTTTTGCTCCTTTCAAGCTTGTAAATTCATGCGTGTTGAGACTCTGATGTTTTGGATTTGATGCCAGAAAACGGATGGCTTTTTGACGGCCCCGTATCTTTTCTGAAGCCCTCTGTCAGTCTTCAGCCTGTTTAACTGAGCCTTTGCCTCGTCGGTAAGAAATATCTGAAACATTTTTAATCGTCCTCATGATCAAATTTTGAAATTTTCCCCCCGGCAGCATCTCTCAACCCTTTTCGGACGCTCTCAATCGCCTTCTCATTTTTGAAAAGCCACTGCTCGTCATGCGGGACGGCAGCAAGCGGCTGTAAAAGGATTTCCCCCTGAGTGTTCATATACATCCGAACCGTCGTTATCCGATTTCCGATCAGATTGGCAACGGAGATGCGCTTGTGACTGTCAATCACGCTTATCCCCATGTCCTGAAATTTGTCGTTCACATTGAGAATTTCGGTTTTCATAATTTACCTCCTTTGTTCTTTTGTTCCCATCTGCACGGATTGTGGGTAAGAAAGGATTACGGGTAATCCCTTCTTATCCACAATCCGTGCAGATGCCGCCGCCACTTTCGACCCGCTGAATGCGGGCTACCGGCCGCGGCGGCAATGGGAATATTCGTCCGGGAAATCCCGGAGCGGGGCAGGCGTCTGGACACAGAAAGGTACTCTCGGGCCATCCGTAAACGAACCGAATCTCACTTATTCCGTGTGCTGGCGAGACGGAACCCGACGTTGTTGTTTCTGTTGTCCGGGCTGTTCCTGTTCCGGTTGGCCGAGCGGCAGTTACGGGCGTTGTTGTTCCAACTGCCACCCCGAATCACCCGATCAGAGCCGACTATTCGACGCCTGCCCAGTCTGCAAGAAATGATCTTCTGAGCCTGTAGGTGTCGGCAAACCTGACATGCTCAAACACGGACCGGACGCTCATCGCAAACTGCTCCTCTGTGATGATGCCGGCTTCAAACTCGTTTTTTCGCTGCCTCAGTCTTTTTTTGACCCGCTTCAGGTTTTCTTTTCTGATTCTTTTCAGATTCGGGAATATCATGAATCCGAGGAACGGAAGCCCGTGAAGGCAGTTGTTCAGGCGGGTCGCTTTCGGATTCAGCCTCAGTTCCAAATTCTCCGCGAGAAAGGTTTCCTTTATTTTGAGAAGGTCTCTGAGGTCATCTTTGGAATCCGAGGATATGACCATGTCATCCATGTATCGGATGTAGCATTTCACGCCCAGGCGGTCTTTTATGAAGTGGTCGAGCGGATCCAAGTAAACATTGGCGAAGAACTGGCTGGTCAGGTTTCCCACGGGCAGACCTTTTCCGTGTGCGAGGTCTCTGCTCCGGTCGCTGTTGCGAATGATTTTTTCTGTGAGTCTGATGACTTTTTCATCTTTGATTTTTCTGCGGATCAGTTTCAGCAGGATATCGTGGTCAACGCTGTCGAAATATTTCTCAACGTCTGTTTTCAGATACCAGAAATTTTTTCTGAGGAATTTCTGTGCCCGTTCCACTGCCCGGTGTGTGCCTTTTCCGACGCGGGTGGCATAGGAGTCAAAGATGAAGCTTCGTTCAAAAACAGGCTCGATGACCCGGACGAGGGCGTGATGCACCACACGGTCCCGAAAGGGGGCCACGCTGATCTGCCTTTCTTTGGGGTCGAAGATTTTGAAATATCTGTATCTGGCAGGTTTGTATCTTTCGGTTTCAATTTCCGTTTTTAGCTGAAGCAGCTCGTTTTCCAGGTTGAAATTGAAACGGCATGTCTCTCCGGTTCTGCCTGATCCGCTGTATGCTTTTCTGAAAGCTTCGTACAGGTTTTCAAAGGTGATGATTTCTTCAAAAAGGTAGCCTTTGCGTTTCATGGTCTTTTTTTCCAGCCTCCCACCATTCTTCCGGTTTCATTGAGCGATTCGCTGATGTATGCGTACTGTTTTTTGGATATGTACCGTCTTTTAAAGCTTATCCTGAACATGACTCTGAGCTTTTCTATGTGCAGGTTGATTCTGTCCAATATGGGCGATCTGTTTTTTGTGTATATGGCTTCGATGATCTGTTCCATGACGTCAAGGGTCATGTCGGCGATCCGGTTTGATATGGTGGATCGGACGGATTTGGGATATTTGTCGAGTCTTTCGAGTATCCAGTCGGTTGCTTCAAGCCATTTGACGAAGATGGGGTAATTCTCTTTCATTCCTTGGTTTCCGATTTCTTATCCGGTTTCGGATGATTTTCAGTTGTTGGTTCCTCATCCGGTTTCGGATGATTTTCAGTTGCTGGTTCCTTTTCAGGTTCCGGTTGGGTTTCCGGGCCTTTATCTGCATAGAATGCTTTGACGATGCTGATAATGTCCTTTCCGTAGCTTTTAACTTTGCTTTTGCCGAATCCTTTCACATTTGAAAGTGCTTCAAGGCTTCTGGGAGCTGATTTGACAATTTCTGCCAGCTCGCTGTTGGTTCCCAGGATATAGACCGACAGTCCGTCTTTTTTGGACCGTTCCCTTCGCCATTTTCTGAGTCTTTCAAAGAGGACTTTCTGGGTTTCATCAAGACCGAGATCCTGACTTCTTTTTTTCTGGCGGGAGGTTTTTTCTTCAAGAACCGGTTCATATTCAACAAACACGGTCCAGTATTTCTCTTCGCCGTCTACAAAGAATTCGGCTCGGTAGCCTCTGATGTGCTTATCTACCGAGAAGTGGTTCAGCAGGTCCTCATCAAAACCTTCTATGTTTCGGTTAAAAGGGATTGTTACTATTTTGAACATATTTTCCCTATGTATAATGGTAAGAAAAAAATATAGTATATAGTGAATGTGTATGCATATATACAATATGGCAGATGTATATATGCTGTGTTTATTTACTATATGCTGATTTCCGTGTGACAAAAAGCTGTATATACTTGTTGATGTGTTTTGTAAAGGTTTTTTTATCAGTTAGTTATTTTTCGTAACTAATAGGATTGAGTTTAATACACATCCTTACTAAACCAAATCCTTGTAGTTATGCTCGAAGTTATAAAAAATTGCTCGCAAAGATCGTCCAATATAGTTCTTTGGTTATAATAATCCAAAAGATTATAAAAATTCAGGAAGAAAGCTCCGCGACCTAAAATTTTTTGTCGATTCTGATGATAAAAAAAATTATGGGCCGATGTGCGGGACTCCTGCCCCTTTTATTTGGAAAAATGCTGATCTTCCCCCGATTGCCCCTTTTTTACCCTGAATGACGAATCTGCGGAAGTCTCAAACTGAGCCGCAGATATCGCCTTCCAGAAGGTAAAAAAAGTAAAAATCCAAAAGTTAAGGGGTCCTGGCGAGACGGAACCCGACGTAGTTGCTCCTGTAGTCCGGGCTGAGGCTGTCCCGGAAGGCCGAGCGGCAGTAACGGGCGTAGTCGTACCAACCGCCGCCCCGAATCACCCGATCAGAGCCGACTGTATATATAGGATCGGTTTGGTCTCTGGCATATATATCGGTACCGAAAGTGTCCTGACACCATTCATATACATTACCAATAGTGTCATACAGTCCCCACACGTTCGGTTTCTTCTGAGCAACCGGGCTTGTGCCGCATTTTGGACAGGAATACTGCTTTTCATCCCAGCTCGAACAATCATAGCCATCTGAGTAATTTACACAACTGTTTCCTCCGTACCATGCTATGCTGTCAAGTGCCGGTGCATTACGTTTGCCAAGTATCCTTATATTGCCTGTGTATAAAGCCGTTTCCGTACCGGCACGACAGGCATATTCCCATTCAGCTTCGGTCGGCAGTCTGTATTTGCCCGCGCCTTCCTTCCTATTCAGCTTCTTTATGAATTCCTGCACATCATTCCAGGAGACCCGCTCCACCGGACAGTTGTCACCGCAGTTCTTAAAACGAAGTTTCGGAGGATTGCTTCCCATAACCGCCTTCCACTGCCCCTGGGTCACTTCCGTGGTCTGCATGTAAAAACCTTTGGTCAGTGTCACACGGTGCAACCTTTCATCATCATATCGGCCCGGCTCATCCGAGGGACTTCCCATCATAAACGTCCCCGGCGATATGTGAACAAACTTCATGCCAACGCTGTTGGTAAACCCGCTTTCAGCCGGCCTGCTGGCAACAATAACCGCGTTCAGACGAATGCTCAGACTTCTGTCCCTTCCCGCCTCCGTCGTGATCCATCTTCTTTCCGTTTCATATCCGTCAGCCGATATTTCCAGATGGTACTCACCCGGATCCAGTTCGATCCCCTGATGAAATCGGGGCCGGATATTCAGAATCCGTATGCTCGCATCTGCGGGATGTGTGTCCACATAGAGCCTCGTCTTTCTTTTCACAGGCGTCAGATCCACAAACAGGGACATGCTCCTTCCCGCCTCAATGCTTATCCGGCGCTGATAGGTCTCATATCCCTCCTTTTCGACAAGTATCCCGTGCTCGCCCGGCGTGACCGTCACATCTGACAGATCCGTCTTTCCAACATATCCGCCGTCCACCAGCACCCTCGCACCGAACACATTGCATTCCACATCCAGAGTCCCTTTTGCCGAGGGCCGGGTCACGGTTGCACCACCTGTTGCCACCTCAATTCCCTTTGACTTTACAAACACAAACTGCCCGCCCAGATCACCGGTGTGCAGAATCGGCCGGCATTCCGGACTCTGCGTCGAGTTGTTTCCGACAACCGGTGCGATCTGGGTGAATATTTCCAGGGTGCTGATGTATGCCTTTTCATTCTCCTCCAACGCACTGAGCAACTGGTAGGCAAAGATGCTGTGCCCCTCGCTTCCGAGATCCGACACGGGCTCCATGCTCCCCGAGGTCATGCCCCACCTGCTCTTCTTATTGTGCAGACTCAGGTAATACCGCTCACCAATCACTGTCGGCATTCCACGGGTCTGCCCGAAAAGCGTTCCCGAATAGCAGGAGTCGGAGATCAGCAGGACATGCCGGGCGTTCATACTCTTCATGGCCATCTGCACTTCGGTGTTACGCAGATAGGTCAGGGGTTTCCCCGCCTTCGCGTCCGTCGGAATCCACCAGCCATCATTGTAAACCGGGTCAGGCTCCCCGTGGCCGGCATAATAAATCAGCAGACTGTCATGCTCCTCTGACTCGGCGGCCAGCCGGCGCAGGGCATTGAAAACAGCCTCCTTCGTGGCCTGCCCGTCCAGCAGGAGCTCCGTTCGGAACCCGTAACGCTCCCTGAGCAATCCGGCCACCGCCACGGCATCGTTCCGGGCCGTCTTCAAATTTCGGATCAGGTCATCCTGATATTTGTTGACTCCGATGACCAGGGCGTGATACCTTCCCAGCTTCCCGCTGTCATGGCTCAGATCGGCGATTTTCTTGATCCTTTTGATCCCCCGGCCGCCGTTCCATGCCAGCGCCGCGGCCAGAAAAGAAAAACAGAACAGAACGGCCATACACATAGCTACTTTTTTCATGAGTCTCCTCCTTTGATTATCTGCACGGATTGTGCGTCCATCTACACGGATTGTGGGTAAGAAAGGATTACGGGTCCTCGGCTGAGAGCAATCCTTTACCATGAAAATAGATTTTCATCACCGGGGGTGAAAAGTCCTTTTCATGGAAGTTTTTTATCCACAATCCTTGTGGTTATGCCTAAAATTATAGTATCGGTATGCAGGATTCCATGCTTCGTTTGTCCAAAAAAAACTGCATCCCTTTGGATTCGCCTTTTTACCCCTGAATTACGAATCTGCGGAAGTATTAAACTGAACCGCAGATATCGCCTTCCAGAAGGTAAAAAAGTAAAAATCCAAAAGTTAAGGGGTCCTGGCGAGACGGAACCCGACGTGGCTGCTCCTGTTGTCCGGGCTGTCGCTGTACCGGTAGGCCGAGCGGCAGTGACGGGCGTCGTCGAACCAACGGCCGCCCCGAATCACCCGATCAGAGCCGACTATATATATAGGATCGGTTTGATCTCTGGCATATATATCGGTACCGAAAGTGTCCTGACACCATTCATATACATTACCAATGGTGTCATACAGTCCCCACGCGTTCGGCTTCTTCTGAGCAACCGGGTTTGTGCCGCACTTTGGACAGGAATATTGCTTTTCATCCCAACTCGAACAGTCATGGCCGCCTGAGTAACTTACACAACTGTTTCCCCCGTACCATGCTGTCAAGTGCCGGCGCGTTATTATCACCAAGTATCCTTATATTGCCTGTGTATAAAGCCGTTTTCGTACCAGCACGACAAGCGTATTCCCATTCGGCTTCGGTCGGTAGTCTGTATTTGCCCGTACCTTCCTTCCGGTTCAGCTTCTTTATGAACTCCTGCACATCATCCCAGGAGACCTTCTCAACCGGACAGTTATTCCCGCAGTTTTTAAAACGGGACGGATTGCTTCCCATAACCGCCTTCCACTGTCCCTGGGTCACCTCGGTGGTCTGCATGTAAAAACCCTTGGTCAGCGTCACCCGGTGCAGCCTTTCATCATCGTCCCTTTCGGGCTCATCCGAAGGACTTCCCATCATAAACGTCCCCGCCGATATGTGAACAAACTTCATGCCGATGCTGTTGGCAAAACCGCTTTCAGCCGGCCTGCTGGCAACAATAACCGCGTTCAGACGAATGCTCAGACTTCTGTCCCTTCCCGCCTCCGTCGTGATCCATCTTTTTTCCGTTTCATATCCGTCAGCCGATATTTCCAGATGGTACTCACCCGGGTCCAGTTCGATCCCCTGACGAAAACGGGGCCGGATGTTCAGAATCCGTATGCCCGCATCTGCGGGATGTGTGTCCACATAGAGCCTCATCTTTTTCTTCACAGGCGTCAGTTCCACAAACAGGGACATGCTCCTTCCCGCCTCGATGCTTATCCGACGCTGATAGGTCTCATACCCCTCCTTTTCGACAAGTATCCTGTGCTCGCCCGGCGTGACCGCCACACCTGACAGATCCGTCGTTCCAACATATCCGCCGTCCACCAGCACCCTCGCACCGGACACGCTGCATTCCACATCCAGAGTGCCTTTTGCCGAGGGCCGGGTCACGGTTGCCCCGCCTGTTGCCACCCTGATACCCTTTGACCTTACAAACACAAACTGTCCGCCCAGATCACCGGTGTGCAGAATCGGCCGGCATTCCGGAGTCTGCGTCGAGTTGTTTCCGACAACCGGTGCGATCTGGGTGAATATCTCCTGGGTGCTGATGTATGCCTTTTCATTCTCCTCCAACGCACTGAGCAACTGGTAGGCAAAGATGCTGTGCCCCCCGCTTCCGAGATCCGACACGGGCTCCATGCTCCCCGAGGTCATGCCCCACCTGCTCTTCTTATTGTGCAGACTCAGGTAATACCGCTCACCAATCACTGTCGGCATTCCACGGGTCTGCCCGAAAAGCGTTCCCGAATAGCAGGAGTCGGAGATCAGCAGGACATGCCGGGCGTTCATGCTCTTCATGGCCATCTGCACCTCGGTGTTGCGCAGATAGGTCAGGGGTTTCCCCGCCTCCGCGTCCGTCGGAATCCACCAACCATCATTGTAAACCGGGTCAGGCTCCCCGTGCCCGGCATAATAAATCAGCAGACTGTCATGCTCCTCCGACTCGGCGGCCAGCCGGCGCAGGGCATTGAAAACAGCCTCCTTCGTGGCCTGCCCGTCCAGCAGGAGCTCCGTTCGGAACCCGTAACGCTCCCTGAGCAACCCGGCCACTGCCACGGCATCGTTCCGGGCCGTCTTCAAATTTCGGATCAGGTCATCCTGATATTTGTCGATTCCGATGACCAGGGCGTGATACCTTCCCAGCTTCCCGCTGTCATGGCTCAGATCGGCGATTTTCTTGATCCTTTTGATCCCCCGGCCGTCGTTCCATGCCAGCGCCGCGGCCAGAAAAGAAAAACAGAACAGAACGACCATACACATAGCTACTTTTTTCATGAGTCTCCTCCTTCTTTTCATCTGCACGGATTGTGTGGTTCGGTCGGGCATAATCCTTTCTTACCCATAACCCGTGTAAATGTTTCGGTTGTTTATTCCGCAGGACTCTCAAGGTCGGCTTCCGAGTTTCGAGCTACTGAAAAGTCCTCAACCAGCTTTGAAAGTAGCGGATGGTAAAAGGGATCCTCCAATATCTCGCTTCCGTATCGGCCTATCAGGATATGAGCGGCCTCTTTGTTGCGGAGTTCCTCCAACCCGTGAACCCTGCTTTTTAACACCCCTGAAATATAAGGCGTGTAAAGGTTTCGGTACCCTTCGCGTATCAGCTTCAGACAAAAATCAATATCTCCGTAAAAGGGCAGGGTCTCATCGAAACCGCCTGCCTCCTCCCATTTCCGCTTATCCACAGCCATCAGATCCCATGACACCGCGGTATAATTCCTTATACACGCGGCATAGTTGAAATAACCGGGACCATGGGGCGTATTCCGATGGGCATAACCGCAAAGCCCGTTCACGCCCATAATCATGCCGGTATGATAAAACCGGCCGTTAGGATAACTCAGTTTCACTCCCACCGCGCCGATCTCGGGCCTCCGGGTATGTTCCAGTGCGGCCAGAGGATATTCGCTGTCCAGAATCTCCACATTGTGCCCGGAAAAAAATAAGAATCGGGATTGAGCGGCACCGGCCCCCTGATTATAAAGCCCTGCCCTGCCGGAACCTTTGGGCCCGATGATCAGCTTCACATCCCGCTCCTTTTCCAAAACCTCCGAAACCTCATCCCGATCATCTTCAGTAACCACCAGTATCTCCACGGGAACTGGCGAAACCAGTCTTATGCTCCTCACAGCGGTAATCACATCTTTGGTACGGCCTTCCACAATATGAGACACATCGCATTCCGAAACCTTCCGCTTTACCCGGTAGACCCCCAGATTCGTTCCCGGAACCTTTACCACCACGGCATCCTCTCCTCGTCTTTCCATGGCATTTTCAAGGGCTATTCTGCCGGCTTCATACGCGTACATCTTTTCCGCGCAATCCATGGCAATGGACCCGGGCGCGCTGCGCCATGAATAGAGAATCAGAGGGATATGGCCGACGTGACGCGCCTTTTCCGTGACTCTCAGAAAGAAATCATAGTCCTGAGCCCCGTCCAGCAAGGGTTCCATAAGCCCCGCATCCTTTGCCAGACTGGTTCTTACAGCGATGAGATGGGGACAGTACATATGGCTTGTCAGGAGATCCGGGTTCCAGTCGGTCTGGAACCGGGGGCTGTGGCGAAAACCTCGGGTATCAATCATGTCCTCATCAGTGTAAATCACATCGCTCTCAGGATGATCACTGACATACTCAGCAAAGGCTTCAAGGGCAAAGGGGTCCATGCGATCATCATGGTCACACAGTACCAGAAAATCGCCCCTTGCCATGTTCATGGCCCGGTTGGTATTCTCCGCGATGCCGCCGTTTTTCTCCCAGAACATTACTCGGAAACGGGAATCGTTCTCGGCAAGATCTTTCAGATAATCTTCAAGCATCGCATCGGTTGATGCGTCATCACTCACGCACACCTCAAAGTGATCGTATGTCTGGGCCTTGAGGGAATCAGTCAGTTCCCTAAAATAACCGAGATGGCTGTTGTATGTGGGCACAAGGACTGAAAATCGGGCCGAGACGAGAGACGGGCGGTCAGCGGCTTCCGGGTATCGAGTTTTGGCTTCCGGCTTTCGAGTTTCGAGTTCCAGCTTCCAATCTTCGAGTTCCGGCTTCCGATCTTCGGGTTCCGGCTTGAGTTCCGCCATCTGATCTTCGAGTCTCGCCATCCGATCTTCGAGTCTCGCCATCCGATCTTCGAGTTCCGGCTTCCGATGTTCCGGCTTCCGATCTTTGATTTCCGACTTCTGATCTTTGATTTCCGGCTTCCGATCTTCAGGTTCAGTCTTGAGTTCCAACTTCCGATCTTCGGGTTCCGGTTTCCGATCTTCGGGTTCCGGTTTCCGATCTTCGGGTTCCGGCTTCCGATCTTCGGGTTCCGGCTTCCGATCTTCGGGTTCCGGCTTCCGATCTTCGGGTTCCGGCTTCCGATCTTCAGCTTCCGCCATCCGATCTTTGAGTTCCGGCTTCCGATCTTCAGCTTCCGCCATCCGATCTTTGAGTTCCGGCTTCCGATCTTCAGCTTCCGCCATCCGATCTTTGATTTCCGGCTTCCGATCTTCGGCTTCCCGATCTTCGGGTTCCGCCATCCGATCTTTGAGTTCCGGCTTCTGACTTTCAGCTCTCGCAGGCGGCCAGATCAATACCTGAATCACATAGGATAGAGTCAGAAACGGGATGCGGTATAGGTGTCTGAGATTTTCTTCAATGCTAAACGTGTCAAAATCCACTCTGGCCATGGCTTTGGTCCATATCGCGTTCCGGACTCTGTGATAGCAGCGCCAGATATCGGCTGTTCCTCCTGCAAAGAATTCGGCTTGGCTTCTGATGTACTTGTCCACGGAGAAGTGGTTCAGCAGGTCTTCATCGAAGTTTTCTATGTTTCGGTTAAAAGGCATTGTGATGATTTTGAACATGTATTCCCTCTATACTCGTAATCCATGTAGTACAGCAACTTTGTAAATTCGTCACCCCCTTTTCCATTATAAGAGTGGGGGACGAATTTGCAAGTTGTGGTAGTAGATGGTAACTACAGGGATCGGGTTTGGTAAGGATAAAAGGGACAGCTCCGCCCATCCTTGCCACACCAGTTCCTTGTAGTTATGCCTAAAATTATAGTCTCGGTATGCAGGCTTGTTTATCCAAGGAAACTCCGCACTCCCAAACATTTCCATGCATATCATACAGCCCCATGAATTGGCAGAGAAACCTTGCGACCGGAACCGTTTTTTCCTGATAGTTCCCATTGGAACGGCCTTCCAGCGGATACCTGCCATCATAATTGTCCTGATCCGCTGACAGACACATTCCGAACGAAAACGGCGTATCCGTTCCCGCAGGCGTATCCCCATTCCGCCTTGGTCGGCAACCTGCATTTGCCGGTGTCTTCCTTCTGATTCAGCTTATTTATCAGGTACCTGTGTTTTTTGCAACTGATATTTGAAAACTTCTGAACAAAACTACAGGGATTCCAGGGATTCCACATAAACTTCCATGAAAAGGACTTTTCACCCCGGTGATGAAAATGTATTTTCATGGTAAAGATTTTTCCCGCACGATACAGGGCTGTCCTCTTCCGAAGTTTTCAAAACTTTGGAAGTCCGGCCCCTGAAATCCTTTTCTACTAAGAAAATATTTTTATCTAAAACCATGTCATTCCCGCGTCACCGAGCAGGCTCGACAGGTTGACTTCAAAAACTCCGAATGAGCTCGACTGGTTGACTTGGAAAGCGGGAATCCACTCTTTTTCATCTTGTTTTCAAATAACAAAACCATGTCATTCCCGCGTCATCGAGCAGGCTCGACAGGTTGACTTCGAAAACTCCGAATGAGCTCGACTGGTTGACTTGGAAAGCGGGAATCCACTCTTTTCATCTGAAATATCCGTTTTACCTCAATACCTCCCTTACCGGATTAAATACGTCAGGAGCAGGACATATGCAACTGTAGTTTTGTTCGGAAGACTTCATTCCAGGCGTGTATTTACAGGGATTAGCGATAAGCTCTGAAAGAAAACCGCGGGCATATTTTTAACATGCCGACATATGAATTGTTTTGAAAGCTAATATTTCAGGTTGCCAGTCTTAGACTGGTTACCTGCCGGGTGTCTATGGGAAACTGTTTTTCAAGAACCCGGGACGCCTGATAATTCGGGCCCGAACTTGCCGTGCGGACAGGTTGCCTGTTCGATGACGCGGGAATGACATGCTTTTGAACGGATATTTCGATATTTCAGATGAAAAAAAGTGGATTCCCGCTTTCCAAGTCAACCAGTTGAGCTCGTTTGAAGTTCTTGAAGTCAACCAGTTGAAGCTGCTCGATGACGCGGGAATGACATGGTTTTGTTATTTGAAAACAGGTTGCCAGTCTTAGACTGGAAATGTCGGGGATCGCCTGATAATTCAGGCATGAACCTGCCATGCGGGACAGGTTGCCAGTCTTAGGCCGAAAACCTTTTCTTGTCGCCAATCCCTGTGGATACATGCGTCATGAGTTCCGCTCCTGACACATTTGATCCGGTAGGGGAGGTGTTGAGGCAAAACGGATATTTCAGATGGGAAAGAGTGAATTCCCGCTTTCCAGGTCAACCAGTTGAGCTCGTTTGAAGTTCTTGAAGTCAACCAGTTGAAGCTGCTCGATGACGCGGGAATGACATGGTTTTGTTTTGATAAAAATATGGGGACTAAGATGAAAAAATGTATCTTATTGAGCATACGACTAAACATAGTATGCCGGATTAACACTGCAACCGGGCTAAATCAGGAAATCTCAGTAAGTCACGTTTTCTTATCTGAGTCCCCATATGTGGGATAATTTTTTTAAAACCCTCAACCCGGATTTTGGCCTTTCACTATCTGAGCCTTGGCCTTTTTGAACATTTTGTCAAATCTCCCCATGGCCCTGACCCCTGTTCTCAGCCGGTACAGTTCTCCCGAGGACTTTCTGGTTTCCTTTTCTTTCCGGTTCATTTTTATGTTCCTTTTTATATGTTCCTTGCATAAGTTAAAACCAAATGCCTGCAAACCCACGCAAATTTCATGCGGGTCAGACTGCCTATTAAGGTATGCAATGTCCGTGCCTGACCGCTGATTTTTCGTAAATTTTTTTAAAATTGTTCCTGTCTGCTCAGTCCGGCTTTTGTGTTGTGAATCAACTGCGTGAAATAATGAAATATTCTTCCTTGCCCATCCATCACATTTTTTTTGATGCCAGCCGTCAGTTTCAACATCAAAGCGAATGTGCCGAAAAAGTCTTTCGGACGGGAAATGTGCAAAAATTTGCACGTCAGACACCCGGCGATATGATGACTTTTTCTTTAGATTCGCTCTAATCGCAAGCCCGCATGTTACAGGAAAGTGCAAATATTTGTATCTGCAAATATTTGCATTTTTTTTGTGGTCTCGGCCACATTCGTTTCAGCTCACACTCGCTTCGGATTGGCAAATCCGGGGGCATTCCAAGTGTTTCTGTTGAAAAAGTGCAAATATTCGGGCATCCTTCATAAAAGCCGGAAGTAGCTTACACTTTTTTCCAATCAGAGCCAGCCAGCATTTTATGTCTCACAAAGGGCACAAAGGCAAAAAAAATTCACCCTGACACCCGAAAGTGTAAACCGACAAATGAAGAATGCCGATTTGGAAAATCGTTTTGCTGTTTGTGAACGATTTGGAAAATCGTTTTGCTGTTCTGTGAACGATTTGGAAAATCGTTTTACTGTGAACGATTTGGAAAATCGTTTTGCTGTTCTTTGAACGATTTGGAAAATCGTTTTACTGTGAACGATTTGGAAAATCGTTTTGCTGTTCTTTGAACGATTTGGAAAATCGTTTTGCTGTTCTGTGAACGATTTGGAAAATCGTTTTACTGTGAACGATTTGGAAAATCGTTTTACTGTGAACGATTTGGAAAATCGTTTTACTGTTCTGTGAACGATTTGGAAAATCGTTCTACAATCAGACATAAAAACCTGGGTTTCTTTTTGTGACTTCCTTTTGAATCGGCTATCACCTCCTTTCTGCCTTGAACGTGGTCAGGTATAACTTCAAGTTTAAGTTCAAGCTGAAGGGAGCCTGAATCCCTTCAACTAAATATTCCCTGATAGAGAATACGGTGTTCCGGGTCTGTAGGTTCCGGCCCCACCGGCACAATAAATATGTTAAGTGTTCCCATATTTTCATGTTCAATGGGATAGATCTTCTGCGGCACATGGATCCCGGCCGGAAACCGGAACATGATTTCAAATGGCCTCCGCTTTGCGGTTTCCGGGTCGTGCATTCCCCATCCGCGGTCCGCGACTTTGATCAGTTCGGCTGCGACAGGCTCGGTCAATCCCGCATGGACTTGGAAAGTCTGGTTCAGAAACGGGGAAAAATCAGACGATTGCAATTCACTCAGTTTTTTCATCCTTCATCCTTTATCTTTCACAATTCATCCTTCACGGAGACAACTCTATAAAGGTATATGTTCATCCTTCATGGGGACTACTCTATATATAAAGGTATGTTCATCCTTCATGGGGACTACTCTATATATAAAGGTATGTTCATCCTTCATGGGGACCACTCTATATATAAAGGTATGTTC
>JAUCGI010000255.1 GCA_030378035.1 Desulfobacterales bacterium HSG2 | reverse complement strand
CACAAGATACATGGAAAGTTGCTTCAGTTAAAGAAACGACAAAGTTGGTATCGGAAACAGATTCCCGGAGCAGTCTGATCCCTCTGTTCAATCATCCAGATGCGGTGTTCCGGACAGTGGATTATTATGAGCCGGATATCCTCCATCTTTGTGACAGTGTGACAGATCAGCATGGTATTTTAGAAACCTGCAAAGACTTGATTCATTTACAGGAAGGTGTTAAGAAAAGATTTCCTGAAGTCAGAATCATGCGAACCATCCCGATAGCACAGACCGGCATGGCAGATCGTGTACACAGTATTGAACTGGGCCGAATATTCGAGCCGGTCAGCGATTATTTTCTGACAGATACTCTGCTTGTGGATTCTGAACAGCCGGAGAGCAGTTTTGTCGGGATAACTGGTCAGACATGCGATTGGGACACAGCCAAACAATTGGTCGAATCGAGCCACATTCCGGTCATATTGGCAGGGGGAATCTCGCCGGATAATGTATCAGACGGAATCAGACATGTCCGGCCAGCCGGTGTTGACAGTTGCACCGGAACCAATGCTTTGGACCCGGAAGGAAAGCCCATAAGATTCAAAAAGGATGCTGAAAAAGTAAAACGCTTTGTTGAAGCGGTGCTTGATACTTGATGCTTGATGTTGGATGCTGGATGCTGGATGTTTGATGCTTGATGCTTGATGTTGGATGCTGGATGCTGGATGCTGGATACTTGATGCTGGATACTTGATGCTGGGTGCTGGGTGCTGGGTGCTTGACCAAGTTACAAACATCAAACATCAAGCATCAAACATCCAGCATCAAGCATCAAACATCCAGCATCAAGCATCAAACATCCAGCATCAAGCATCAAGCATCCAGCATCAAACATCAAACATCAAGCATCAAGCATCAAGCATCAAGCATCAAGCATCAAGCATCAAGCATCAAGCATCAAGCATCAAGCATCAAGCATCAAGCATCAAGCATCAAGCATCAAGCATCAAGCATCAAACATCAAACATCAAACAGAAGGAGGTTTTTTATGTATGAAAGCGGCGACCTGAGAAAAGGTCTTAAAATTGAAATTGACGGGGACCCTTATGTTATTGCCCAGTTTGAATTTGTGAAGCCGGGTAAGGGGCAGGCGCTTTACAAGTGTAAGCTCAAGAATATGGTGACAGGTTCTCAGTTTGACAGAACATTCAGATCCGGTGAGAAGTTTAAGGAAGCAGATATGGAAGAGCAGGAGATGGAGTATCTCTATTCGGATTCTGACGGCTACTGTTTTATGAACACATCCACTTATACCCAGGAGTTTCTGAACGAGGACCAAGTGAGCGATGCCAAAGCTTTTTTAAAGGAGAACACGGTTTGTAATGTCCTTTTGTTTGGGGGAAGACCCATTGGTCTTTCCCTGCCCAATTTTGTTGAACTGAAAATTGTTGAGGCTGAACCCTGGGCAAAGGGGGACACCGCGAGCGGCAGCACCAAACCGGCAACACTTGAAACCGGTCATGTCTTACAGATCCCGCCGTTTGTCAATGAAGGAGAAGTGATTCGGATTGATACCCGGACCGGTATGTATGTGGAGCGAGTCAAGAAATAGAAATCAGGACCCGCCCCTGTCATTCCGGGCAAAAAGGATAAGAATCGGCAGGATTCCTATCCTTTTTGATCCGGAATCCACTTCTTGGGATTAACCGTCACTGCTTATCGGGGGAGGCATACGTTCCAGAATGCGGTCTGCCAAGCGGGAGAACGGCAGACTCTGGAGATAGACCTTGCCTGTGCCGCTCAAAGTGGCAAGGAACAGCCCTTCCCCTCCGAAAAACATGGACTTGAGATTGCCCGAACGCTCAATGTCATAATCAATGCCCGGTGAGAAAGCCACAAGGCAGCCGGTATCCACGCGAAGGGTTTCATTATCCAGTTGTTTCTCCACGATAGTGCCGCCGGCATGGACAAAGGCCATCCCATCCCCGTTAAGCCGCTGAAGGATGAATCCTTCCCCGCCGAAAAACCCTGATCCCAGACGTTTGTTAAAAGCGATACTGATTTCAGTACCCAGAGCCGCGCAAAGAAACGCGTCCTTCTGGCAGAGAATTTCGCCGCCGATCTTCGCCATATCAACAGGAATGATCTTTCCCGGATACGGCGCGGCAAAAGCAACCCGCTTTTTTCCGGTACCGGCGTTTGTAAAATGGGTCATAAAAATGGACTCGCCTGTGACCATCCGCTTACCCGCGCTGAACATCTTTCCGAAAAATCCCTGGTCCGCCTCAGAGCCGTCTCCCATTTTTGTCTCAAATGCAATGCCGTCTTCCATCCAGTTCATCGCGCCGGCTTCGGCAACCACCGTCTCATCCGGATCAAGCTCGACTTCGACGACCTGCATATCACTTCCCATAATTTCATAATCGACTTCATGACATTTCATAGTATTCTCCTTTGATAATTGATGTTTGATGCTGGATGCTGGATAATTTGATGCTTGATGCTTGATGCTTGATACTCGATTGATCCAGCATCCGGCATCCGGCATCCAGCATCCAGCCATCCAGCATCAAGCATCAAGCCATCCAGCATCCAGCATCCAGCATCCAGCATCAAGCATCAAGCCATCCAGCATCAAATTCTCAAAACTTTGGCCCCCCGTATTTTCCGCTCTTTCAGTTCCACCAAAGCCTTATTCGCTTCTTCCAATGCGAATTCCTGGACTACCGGCTTGATGGGAATTTCAGCCGCGAGCTTCAGAAACTCATCGGCGTCACGCCGCTCCATATTGGCGACACTCTTGATCTCCTTTTCCATCCAGAGATGCTCCGGATAATCCAAATTCATCAGATACTCCTTGTCAGCCTCCTCCTTGCGGATGGCATTGATGACCAGTCTTCCGCCGGGCTTCAAATTTTTCAGCGCCTCAACCACCGGTTTCCATACCGGCGTGGTGTCAATCACACTGTCCAACTTTTCAGGCGGTTCCGCTTCTGTATCTCCCGCCCAGACTGCTCCCAGCTCTTTTGCAAACGCCCTTTCCGGGTCGCTTCTGGCAAATACGAACACCCTGACATCCGGATATTTGTGTCTCACCATCTTGAGAACCAGGTGAGCCGATGCGCCGAATCCGGTAAGGCCCAGATTCTGTCCGTTTTTGATGCCGGTCAGACTCAGAGACCGGTACCCGACCGTGCCGGCGCATAAAAGAGGTGCGGCCTCCGAATCGGAGAATGCTTGGGGAATCCGGTAGGCAAAATTCTCCGGGACGGTCATATACTCGGCATATCCGCCGTCTGCATCTCTGCCGGTCGCCCTGAAGTCAGGACATAGATTCTCATAACCTCGCTGGCAGAACTCGCATTTCTCGCAAGCCGAATAAATCCAGGCGATCCCCACCCGCTCTCCCATATCAAATCGGCTTGCATTCTTGCCGCTTTTCTCAACAATTCCCACAACCTGATGTCCCAGAACAACCGGGAAATGAGACGGGGGCATCCTTCCCTCAATTTCATCCAATTCGGTATGACACACCCCGCAGGCTGAAACTTTTACCAGGATTTCCTCCGCTCCCGGAACAGGCTTGGGAATATCTGCGAGTTCCAAAGGGGTTCTGTTCTCTTTAAGGTTACAGATGTTATTTAGAAGCATTGCTTTCATAGTGCAGATTTATCTCCTTTAAATCTTTGTCTGATATTCTCCATCAAGGCCTCCTGATCAGCATTCATATTCAAATCAGACAGCATTTCTTCCGGCACGGTACATCGGAAACCGAAACTGACTTTCTTTTCACAATTCTTATACGGCATTTTGTCCTGACCGTGCGCCATGTTGAAGAAATACCCGACATCCACCCCGTTTTCCACACTGTATGCAAATGGGGAGCCTGCCGGAGACTGGGTGAGACTCTGCCTGAGCAATCTCAGTGCCCGAATGATGACGCTTTTGCCACTGGAATTGCGGCCGAACAGCAGCGTGATGGGACGGAGTTCTATCCAGTCTGTCTCCTCAAAGGCTATAAAATTTTTTAGGCGGATTGCTTTGATGGGCATAAATGAGACCTCTGTTATGCAAAAAAGTTATGCGTTATGAGGCAGACGCCTCTTGACGAGATCTATCAATTCCTCTCTTTATTCTGGTTTGGAACTGTGCAATATGCGTATAATCTGTCTCAGCGCCCTCAGAATACGAAATATTTCAAAAACATCCTCATCCGTGGCCGTGAATGACGGACTGATACAATACGCATTCTCCTGTAGAGTCATAAACCGCCACAACTCACCGATAACATGACAGCCGTAAATCGGATGTTCATGTTCATTAATCTCCCGGGCCACCAGCATGGCGGCCAGACATTGTCCTGCGGGATCGCCTTTGGGGTCACGCTCTCGTTTATACTCCTGAAAACAGAAATACGGCCGGGTCGGAGAGCGTCGTCCGCTGGCAATCATCCCGTCAGGATGACCACTTAACTGAATCCCATTCACCGTTCCCCCGATCTCCCGATCGGCGAACAGATTGAATTGCTCTTCTGAAAAATTGACCAGGGCAAATACAGGCCCGATAAAGTTCTGACTGAGTTCGGACTCGTTCCAGTCATGAACATTCTCAATCAGCAGTTCTCTGAGATGGGCAAGAACCTTTTCTTCCCAGTCCGTCCTGTCAGCCGGTTTGGCTATCCATTCATCCAGACAGACACAGTTTCTGACCTGATTCAGTCCGAATTTGTTATCCAATAAATCCAGAGTGCATTCTCGAAAATTTAACTGGATCATATTGTCAGGTTCATCGTCTGAGTCCCATTCGTTTTCAGAGGTTAATTGTAATTTCGTGAGTTCGATGGATTCCAGAAGATCATCTGAAAAAAAATCCTCAAATCCTTCGGGAATATTCTCCAAATCACCGTTAGCGTCTATTCCGATGCGAGTTATTGAACTGACTCTGTTTTTGCGATGAATAAAATATGTTACAAGTTCTCCCCATTTCAGGAATTTTTTATCATTACTTAAGACAGTTTTGCCGGTAGTCTGCTCGGTTGTCCACCTGCGAAGCCTGAGAAGCAGATGTTCGCTGTGGGTCTCCAAGAGAAAATGCACATTTTGCCTCGCCATTTCAACAAAAAGATCAGCAAGTTCAGCCTGGGCTCTCGGATGCAGATGTAATTCAGGTTGTTCAATGATTACCAATGATTCCGGTTCAGCCAGTATGCTTTGGATGATAATGGGAAGCACCTGTGAGTTTCCAAAGCCAACATCGGCCAGATTGATTTTATTATGACCGTTTTCGTCTTCATTCAAGAAAAGGGCAGTGACAGGAGCGAACCCGGGGAATTCTGAAAATGATTCCGGATCAATGTTCTTGGCAAGTTCCAGATTTTCAAGCCAACAATTGAGTTG
>JAUCGI010000036.1:33583-38209 GCA_030378035.1 Desulfobacterales bacterium HSG2 | reverse complement strand
GGAACCGGTGAGGGATGGGGAGGGGAGCTTGCCGGACGGGTTTGGCAGTGTGAAGCGGCGGAATTTGGGGGGCCGGGGCGAGCGTGGGGGGGGAAGCTTTCGGACTGGATTCGCGGATTCAATCCGCGGGATTTGGCAATCCGGGGCGAGATTGGGGGAGAAGCCGCCGGATTTGGCAATCCGGCGCGAGCTTGGGAGGGAAGCTTTCCGACTGGATTGGCAGATTCAAGCCGCCGGATTTGGCAATCCGGCGCGAGCTTGGGAGGGAAGTCGCCGGATTTGGCAATCCGGAGCGAGCATGGGAGGGAAGCCTTCCGACTGGATTGTTGGCAGATTCAAGCCGCCGGATTTGGCAAGCCGGCAATCCGGCGCGAGTATGGGAGGGAAGCCTTCCGACTGGATTGGCAAATCAAGCCGCCGGATTTGGCAATCCGGCGCGAGCTTGGGAGGGAAGCCGCGAGTTTGGGAGGGAAGTCGCCGGATTTGGCAATCCGGCGCGAGCTTGGGGAAGCTTTCCGACTGGATTGGCAGATTCAAGCCGCCGGATTTAGCAATCCGGCGCGAGCTTGGGAGGGAAGCCGCCGGATTTAGCAATCCGGCGCGAGCTTGGGAGGGAAGCCGCCGGATTTGGCAATCCGGCGCGAGCTTGGGAAGGGACTGAACTGCCAAACACCAAAACACCAAACACTTTTTTTGCTTTACATATTCCCCTGCTTATGCTAACCTCCCCTATTTTTAGTATAGCATTATCTGTTCGGGGACCCGCAAAAAAGCATTATTCCATCTCAGAATAGCGTATTTTCTCAGATCCCTGTCCAAATAACAAATAATGCCTCATTTTGCAAACAAAACTTTGAGCAGGTGAAACAATGGTAAACATAACATTTCCCGACGGAAGCACAAAGGCTTTTGAAGACTCCCCCACCGGCATGGATGTGGCAAAAAGCATTTCAGAGGGCCTGGCCCGGAACTGCGTTGCCATGGATCTGAATGGCAGTCTTGTTGACTTAAACACAGAAGTTAATCAGGATGCCCAAATCCGGCTGATCACGACAAAGGACAAGGAAGGACTGGAAATCCTGCGCCACAGCACAGCACACGTCATGGCCCAGGCGATTCTGAGTCTTTACAAGGACGCCAAACTGACCATCGGCCCGGTTGTGGAAGAGGGCTTTTACTATGATATCGACATGGAACCAGTTTCAGAAGACGATTTTCCGAAGATTGAAGCTGAAATGAAAAAAATCATCAAAGCAAAACTTCCGATTCAGCGGAAGATCGTCTCAAAATCCGAGGCAACGGATTTTTACAAAAATGAGCCGTACAAGCTCGAAATGATATCCGGCTTGGAGGACGGCCTGATTTCCTTTTATGAGCAGGGTGATTTCACGGATCTGTGCCGGGGGCCCCATCTTCCCCATACCGGCTTTGTCAAAGCCTTCAAGCTGATGAAGGTCTCAGGCGCCTACTGGCGGGCGGATCAGACAAAGGCCCAACTGCAAAGAGTCTATGGAACCGCCTTTTTCGACAAAAAAGAGATGAAAGAGCACCTGCACTTCATCGAGGAGGCCAAAAAGCGGAACCATCGCAAACTCGGCCTTGCCCTGGATCTCTTCAGCTTTCATGACGAAGCCCCGGGAATGGCCTTTTTCCATGCAAAGGGGATGGAAATATGGAACGCCCTTCTGGACTACTGGAGAGAGGAGCATCGGAGAGACGGCTATGTGGAGACCAAGACCCCGATCATGCTGAACCGTGAACTCTGGGAGAGGAGCGGTCACTGGGACAATTATCGGGAGAATATGTATTTCTCTCAGATTGATGATTTCGAATACGCCATCAAACCGATGAACTGCCCGGGTGGGATGATCCTGTACGGCATGAAGCCCCATTCATACAAAGACCTTCCGATCCGGGCCGGGGAGGTCGGTCTGGTTCACCGGCATGAGCTGAGCGGCGTCTTGTCCGGTCTGTTCAGGGTCAGGTCCTTTCATCAGGACGACGCGCATATCTTCATGACCCCGGATCAGATTCAGGATGAGATACTGGGGGTGCTGAAACTGACGGCCCGGATATACAGCACCTTCGGCCTCGGGTATCATCTGGAGCTTTCCACCCGTCCCGATAAATCCATCGGAACCGATGATCAGTGGGAGATGGCCACAAACGGACTGAAATCGGCTTTGGATGCCTACGGCATGGAGTACAAAATCAATGAGGGAGACGGCGCGTTCTACGGGCCGAAGATTGATGTCCACATCAAAGACGCTCTGGGCCGGACATGGCAGTGCGGAACGGTTCAGTTGGACATGTCCCTGCCGGAAAGATTCGATCTGACATATATCGGCAAGGACGGGGAGAAGCACCGTCCGATTATGATTCACAGGGTCATTTACGGTTCCATTGAACGGTTCTTCGGCATCCTGGTGGAGCATTTTGCAGGAAAATTCCCCTTGTGGATGGCCCCGGTTCAGGCGATTGTGCTACCGATGAACGATGATCTTGTGCCGTACTCAAACGAGGTCAGAACAATACTCGCAAACCAGGGACTGCGCACGGAGATCGATGACAGAACCGAAAGCCTCAAGAAAAAAGTCCGGGACGCCCAACTGACCTACATCCCGCTGATCCTGACCATCGGCGCAAAGGAAAAGGAATCCGGAACCCTTTCCGTGCGGACCCTGGACGGCAAGGTCAGGTACGGAGTCACCCATGAAGCGTTTTTGAATCAGGCGATTGCTCATATAAAGGAGAGACAACCCGACCTCTCGGAGATTTTCAAAGAATAACAAACCAAATCGCTCGCTTTGCAAATCATCATCCGGAGCGATTTGCAAATCATCATCCGGAGTGCAAAGCTTGCTTTGCAAATCATCCGGAGCGCAAAGCTCGCTTTGCAAATCATTATCCGGAGCTCGCTTTGCAAATCATCATCCGGAGTGCAAAGCTTGCTTTGCAAATCATCCGGAGCGCAAAGCTCGCTTTGCAAATCATCATCCGGAGTGCAAAGCTTGCTTTGCAAATCATCCGGAGCGCAAAGCTTGCTTTGCAAATCATCAAAGACTGTAAAACGACAATAGGCTATAATCTCGGATAGTTTCATAGAACGGCGTTCGAGAAGGCAGGGATATTCTTGCACTTGCACTTGCACTTGCACTTGCACTTGCACTTAAACTTGCACTTATGCTCAGACCCGGACATTCACTAACGAATCACACTCGGGCCGGAGTCTGGGCGCGGTGCGGGTCTAAGTTCGGGTGGCAAGTTTAAGTGCAAGTTTAAGTTTAAGGGATCCCTAAATCCGTTATAATCAGGAAAAGGATTTGTCCGCACGGAAACGGGGACTCTCCTTTTCTTATGCAAAGCCCTTGCAGTTTGTGACAAAGATCGACGGGGAGCGACGGAGATTCTGAATGACAGCGATTTCAGGGCAAGGGACTTCTCATCAACTGAGAGAGGAGATTGAAGATGAGACAATCAGAATGTTTTTGAGATTAATCCGGCAGCTTATGCAACGTCAAAATTTTTCACACTGTCAGTAACAGATGACAAAGTACAAAAGCTCCTTGCCGTAATAAAAAAGGTGTGTACTCAGCAAAGAAAGTATGCTAATCAGATAAGAAAGGAGGCAAAACATGCTGTCAGAATTAAACATAAAAGATTTTCTGAACCAAACCGCATCCGGTTCCCCGGTTCCCGGAGGCGGTAGCGTAGCCGCTTTAACCGGAGCCGTCGCGGCCGCTCTTTCGGAAATGGTCGCAAATCTGACCATCGGAAAAAAGGGATATGAATCCCTGGATGAAGAAATGAGAATAATCGCAAAAGCGGCTTCTGTCTTCAGAGAGAAACTTGCGAGGGATATTGACAGAGATTCAGAGGCATATAATGAAGTGATAGCGGCTTTTAAACTGCCAAAGGGAAACGAAGAAGAAAAAGATGCGAGAAACCAGGCGATTCAGAACGGACTAAAAAGGGCCGCAACAGTTCCCATGGGTGTGGCAGAAGACGCGTTTGAGATCATGGAACTGGCCCGGAAGGTTGTGAAAAACGGAAACAAAAACGCGGTGACTGACGCCGCGGTCGCCGCGATGATGGCGAGAACGGCCGTTCTTTCCGCGCTTTACAATGTTAAAATCAATCTGAAGTCGATAAAAGATGACGAATTTGTTAATGAGACTGGGGAGCAGGTAAAGCGCATGGAAACTGAAATTGACAAAAAGGAAAAAGAAGTATTATCAGGTGTCTGTTTATAGTTTTATCATTTCAAACGGTTGGGAAAACTAACCACGAAATACACGAAAGAAAATTGCCTGCTTTCGTGTCTTTCGTGGTTAAGCCGCCGGAACATAGTTCTTCATCACCCCGGGAAACTAACCACGAAATACACGAAATACACGAAAGAAAATTACCTGCTTTCGTGTCTTTCGTGGTTAAGCCGCCGGAACATAGTTCTTCATCACCCCCGGGAAACTAACCACGAAATACACGAAATACACGAAAAAAAAAATTGCCTGCTTTCGTGTCTTTCGTGTCTTTCGTGGTTAAACCGCCGGAACACAGTCCTTCATCACCCCGGGAACTAACCACGAAATACACGAAAGAAAATTACCTGCTTTCGTGTCTTTC
>JAUCGI010000036.1:0-33483 GCA_030378035.1 Desulfobacterales bacterium HSG2 | reverse complement strand
AACTAACCACGAAATACACGAAAGAAAATTACCTGCTTTCGTGTCTTTCGTGGTTAAGCCGCCGGAACATAGTTCTTCATCACCCCGGGAAACTAACCACGAAATACACGAAATACACGAAAAAAAATTGCCTGCTTTCGTGTCTTTCGTGTCTTTCGTGGTTAATCTGGCGTGCCGGAACACAGTTGCAGACCACGAAAGAAATTGTCAGCTTTCGTGTATTTCGTGGTTAATCTGGCGTGCCGGAACACAGTTGCAGACCACGAAAGACACGAAAGAAATTGCCAGCTTTCGTGTCTTTCGTGGTTAATCTGGCGTGCCGGAACAGAGTTACAGACCACGAAAGACACGAAAGAAATTGCCAGCTTTCGTGTATTTCGTAGTTTAAGCCGCGCCCACAAAAGCAGTCGCTTGTTAATTTGCAGAGAGGGCTGATATTAATTCTCGATTAGCTCAAGAACTTTTTCCAATTCTTTTTCAAGCTGTTCAAAAAGCGGTCTGATCTGCTCCGATTTCTCCTCTTTTGCGGCCATTTCCAGTTGAAAAGCGATATCCCGGGATGACTCTGCTCCTATTGTCGCGCAGGTGCCTTTGACGGAATGCGCCTGTAAAGCAATGCTTTCCATATTATTGTCAGTTATGGTGTGCCGGAGTTTCTCTGTCATTTCAGGTATCCCTTTGGCAAAAAAGGAATACGCTCTGTTAAGAAGGTGCTCCCTGCCGCCAAAGCGACATAACGCGTCTTTTTTATTCAGAAGGAACCGCTCACCGGATGAACCCGTTTTATTCTCCGCCGACAAAGGCTTCATCTCACCTTTCTGCAAAGAGGGGATTTTGCCTGCTGTGCTGTCCGAAATGTTCTTCTTAATGACCCCGCTCAACTCGGAAAAGCCTATCGGTTTGGCGATAAAATCATTCATCCCCGCGAGTCTGCATTTCTTCCTGAACTCGGTCAGCGCGTGCGCGCTTATGGCAATGACAGGTATGCGCCGGTTCTTTTCGCCTGCTTCGCCGCCGCGAATCCGCCGGGTCGCCTCCAGACCGTCCATCTCAGGCATTTCAATATCCATGAGCACGAGATCAAAATGCTTTTGGGAAAGCATGCTGAGAACCTGTTTTCCGTTCGTCACAGTGATGATGACATGCCCCAGTTCTTCCAGAATCTGGGTGGTAATATCGGCGTTCGTCAGATTATCCTCGGCCAGAAGGATGTTCAGGGATATTGTGCGGTGCTCCGGCGCTCCGGGCAATTCCGCCTGATCTTCGGCCCGGGCCTTTTCCTCGTCACCCGGCTCGAATATGGCTGAGAAGAGAAATGTGCTGCCGTTCCCTTCCTCACTTTCGACCTGAACCGAACCGCCCATAAGTTCCGCCAGCCGTTTGCAGATAGCCAGTCCCAGACCGGAACCGCCGTATCTTCTAATGGTGGAACTTTCGGCCTGGGTGAAGCCTTCGAAAATTTTATTCTGTTTATCCGAAGGAATGCCGATGCCGGTGTCCCTTACCGAGAAGAGCAGGGGAATCTTGTTTCTGTTTTCCGCATCCCGCATCCCGCATTCCACCCCGACCCTGATTCCGCCTTTTTCCGTAAACTTGAACGCGTTGCTCAACAGGTTGACCAGTATTTGCCGGAGTCTCACGGGATCGCCTTTGACAAATTCGGGAACATCGTCCGCTTTATCCAGAAACAGATCAATTCCCTTTTCCCGGGCCCGGGACAGGAAGATATGCATCATCCTGCCCAGCATGCCGTTCAGATCAAAATCAGCAGGCTCAAGGACCAGCTTTCCGGCCTCTGTTTTGGAGAAATCAAGAATATCATCAATTATCTCCAGCAAATGCCTGGACGATTCTTTAACTGCCTGCAAGTTCTCCCTCTGCCCGGTATCCAGTTCTGTCTGCAAAGTGAGATCGGTCAGGCATGTGATGGCATTCATGGGGGTTCTGATCTCATGGCTCATTCTGGCCAGGAATTCGCTCTTGGCTTTATTCGCGGATTCGGCCGATTCTTTCGCCCTTTTCAGTTCCTCCTCGACAAGTCTTCGTTCAGTAATGTCATAAGCATTGATGACAATGGCTTTCAATGCCTTGTTACTGAGCAGATTGATGCATTTGGATTCAAAATGTCGGTAATGTCCCTCCTTATGGCGGATCCGGTGAACAAAGGACTGCACGCCTTCCCCGCGTAAAAGGGATGCGGACAGCTTTTCCCACTGAGCCATATCTTCTTTGTGAAAGAGGTCAAACGCGGTTTTTCCCATTAACTCATTGTGGTCATAGCCTAAAATGGCGGTATGGGAGAGGCTCTGATAAACAATGGTTCCGTTTTCCGCAAACGCCTGGGTGATGTCTGCTCCATGCTCAGTCAGACACCGGAAACATTCTTTCTGTCGTCGGATATGCATATTCCAGAGGAAAATCAGAGCAAAGATAATGAGCACGGCGCTGCCCGGCTGAAAAACCAGGTCCCGGATGTGTGCAATGTCAATCCTGTGTCCGGGTTGCATCTCCCGGTTGCGGGATTTGTAATAGCGGGGGTCGGCAATCCAACGGCTTTCAATGGCAACCCGCTCTTCATTGGTGATCTCGGCCAGTCCCGCATCGACTTTGCTCAACAGGTCTTTGTTGCCTTTGCGGACCGAAGCGAATATTTTTTTGCTGAAAAGCGGCGCGGGGTGGCGTCTGATGTCGCCTGACCTGCCCATGAGGTTTAAGATCGACTGTGTGACAGGCGATTCAGCCGCAAAAGCGGCGATCTGTCCGCTGACCGCCGCGGTAATCATCGATTCCGTATCTTTGAATGCGACCACTTCCGCCTCCGGGAAATGTTCACGCAGATACCCCTTATGATATCCGCGGTGAATCGCTCCTATTTTCTGACCTGCAAAATCATAATCCCCGGAAACGTCTTCCTGGTTCGCGGGGCAGAAAAGAGCGGATCCGATTTCGTGGAAAGGCCGGGAAAAGTCCATGTGAGCCGTCCGTTCTCTGTTTCGGAACAGACCTGAATGGATGTCCGCATTGCCCTTCTTGATATCGGTTAACGCGGATTCCCGGTCTTCTGTGACGCGGAATTCGATCTTCTGACCGGTCTTTTCTGCCCAGAGCCGCCAAAAGTCAATGAAGAGGCCGGCAGGATTCCCCTGGGAACTGAGCATGGCAAACGGCGGACGTCCTTTGGCGAAAACGATTACCAGTGTTTCTTCCGCGCAGGCCGGGTTTTCGGTTACCAGCAAAAGAAACAGGAAGGGAATGATTTTTCGTATCATCATTATGGATGTTCTCTTCTGAACGAATCAGGGGCACGGTTCCGAATGTCTGAGGAGGTGGTTTCAAGTTCGGGAATCGGCCCGGGTCGGAACGCTATCTTGAAATCATTGCCCGCATCATATCTCCGGCATTCTCGGCGTGATCCGCGATGGCGCCTATGATTTCAGCCAGTCTGACGATATGAAACACGGTAATCGGTTCCGCATCCATGTTAAAGACTTTCTGTTTGATGATACCTTCCGCTTTGTCCGCTTCGTGCTCCTTCTGGCGCAGGTTGTTGATGATGCTTTTGATCACGATCCGCTGTTTGTCCGAGAAGGTTTTGAAGTATTTTCTTGCTTCGGCCACCATTCTGGCCAATTCCTCTATGGGCTCGATGGTTGAATCAACGAGAAGGAAAAAATCCTTTTCGAGTTCCGGGGGGATCCCCGGTTTGGGCCTGTAAGAAATCCAGTTCAGGGCATCCTCCACCGAGTCCAAAACTCCGTCCTGCTCTTTCAGATACATGAACAACTGAAACTTGTCCACAGGCATCAGCGTTCCCATGGGAATGTGCCCGCGTATGCGCCGTTTGATCGCGTCCGCCTCGTTTTCCAACTGGATCACCTGTTGCCTGATTTGTTCAAATGTTTTGCACTTTTCCGAAGCGTGGCACTCTATGGCCTGCTGAAACGCCCATGCACATTCTCTGACCTTTTCAGCATGTTCCTGGAGGCCGGCAAAGGGGGAGGTTATAAATAGTGAAAGAAATGGGATACGCATTGTTATTCTGTTCCTTTCTTCTTACTCACTCTTACCTGATTTTGGTGCGAGCGATGAAAAATTCCTGTTTCACAGAGTGTGCCCGAGTTAACTGCTTGGGTCTCATTTCCTCTCCACAGGCTTAAAATCCCGTCGAACCGACGGTATCGTATTTGGTTATGCTGCCATTGCCCCCGACTTCCTGAATCCATTCATCCACGGCAACCCCGCTGTTTAAGCAAAACTACTGCATGGCTGGGCTGCTACTTGGGACTCAGGATCATCCTTTTGGTTGGATGAAGAGACCCGACAGTTATTTTATAAATCTTACTCGTAATGGATAATTGTAGACAATAATGAATAAAAAATCAAGAACTATTTATATAGCTCCTTTTTTAGTAATTGTGACCTAATAAGATTCCCATTTCAGAAGAACCGAACTCTTGCTCTTCAATCAAACGCAAGGTTAAGAGCAAAATTAAGATTAAGGAAAAATGGGAAAGTTATTCAGTCACATATCCTTACCATGAAAAGAGACTCCGAAAAACCAGGTTTTTTGAAAAAACCTGGTTTTTCCGTAAATGAGATTCTTTCATGGATGTTTATAAAAAGAGTTGAAGGATTTTGAACATCATCATGCTGGTAAGAGCGGCCACAGGTACTGTCAGAACCCAGTAAATCATAATTCTGAACACAATTCTGAAGTTGACAGCTTCGATGCCGTGCGCAAGCCCCACGCCCATGACGCCGCCCACCGCGGCATGGGTTGTGGAAACCGGGAGCCCCAGTTTTGAAGCCGCAAGCACTGTTGTGGCCGCGGCAAAATCGACTGAAAACCCGCGGGTATTGGTCAGCGTCGTAATTTTTGTGCCCAGGGTGTTCATCACCCGGTATCCCGCCATGGAGATTCCGCACGCGATACCGACGCCTCCGAACAGAAGCAGGAAAACGGGCACGGGCACTGTGGCCCCGACGCTCCCTGTTTTGACCAAAAAATAGATGACGGCAAGGGGACCGATGGCATTCGCGACATCATTTGCACCCTGGGCAAGAGCCACATAGCAGGATGTTCCGATCTGGATACGCCGGAATATCTCTTCCGCGCCGTTCAGGTTCACGCTTTTAACAAATCGCCCCAGCACTTTCATTCCCGCGAATCCGAGCAGGGATGCCAGAATCAGAGCAAGGATCAGCGCGCTTGGCGTTCCGATTGACAGGCTTTTGCCCAGGGGAGTTTTAAACAAAAATGACAAAACCACAACAAAAAAGGCAAGCCCTATGAAAAACGGGGATAACCTGAGGGCCTGGGCATAAGTGTCCTTTTTGTGGAGTATCAGTTTTCTAATTAGTTTGAACATGCAATAGGCAATGACAAGACTGAAAACCGGGGAAATGATCCAGCTCATCACAACAGCGGCCAGTTTTCCCCAGTTGATCGCTGAAAAACCTTCTGCCATGATTCCGAAACCGATCATGGAGCCCACAATGGAGTGGGTTGTGGAGACTGGCAGGGATTTCCATGTGGCAAAGGAGACCCACAGAGCCGCGGCAAGCAGGGCTGAAAACGCGCCGATAAGAGCCAGGTGCGGGTCGCTGAGAATCTCAGTTGAAACAATCCCTTTGCGGATCGTATTTGTAACATGGGAGCCGATAAATATGGCGCCCACCACATTTAACATTCCCGCGATAAAGACCGCCTGTCGAATTGTAATTGCTTTTGCCCCAACGGCAGAGGCCATGGAATTGGCAACATCATTTGCACCTATGTTCCAGGCCATGTAAAAGCCGAAAATATAACCGATGATCAGGATATAATCGTTTGCAGACATTTCTTATGTAAGGCATCTTCAAAGAGCGCAAAAGTAGTTCGGCAATTGTGACCTAACAAGATTCAAAAGAACCGAACTCCTGCTCTTGCATTTCTCAGGGCACTGTCAAAAAACTTTCAGAACTGCTGAGTATAAACTGCTGAATGAATGGTGCCTGTATTTAGGAATTAAAAATTCAGACTTTGGAAGTTTTGAAAACTTCGGAAGTCTCATTTGCCGAATGAAGGCCACAACCGGGAAGGTTGTACTGCTTTCATAATCAAACTTTGGAAGTTTTGAAAACTCTCAAAATTTTCGTTTTGAAAACACGAATTGACTTTCCTCTCTGTTTATGGTAGATTCAGTGAATCTGAAAGTTTGGCTGGTCTCAGACTATCCGGGCTTGTCATTCTGGACAGAATCAGAAAATTATTCAGAATTTTCTGATCCCGAACCGGAATCCGTTTTTTCAGGCTGCCGCCAAAAAAGTTTTAAAACTGAGATTTATGGCCAGCAATTATCTTTATATAATAAAGATACTGTGACAAATTTCACTAAAAAAAAGCCTAGCCGAATTACTTAAAGGATGCAATAACATGATACGATTGCATGATCAATGATAAAATAGTCAAATTTTAAGTTTTAAGTATCTCCTCCGCATACGGCCTTATCACTTAACACTTAACACTTAACACTTAACACTTAAACCTTAACACCTGAGTACAAAAAATGGATTCCGGGTCGGAAATGCCGGGAATCCTGCCGATTCCCGGCATTTCCGCCCGGAATGACAGTGTGCCGGTTCTTAACCCTTAACCCTTAACTCTTAACTCTTAACCCTTAACTCTTAACCCTTACAATAGATAAGGAGGTCCGAAATGAAACAGTTTTTTGGAAAGAGTTCGACCGTTCCATGGGCAATTTCCATGGTCATCCTTATGTTGCTTTCATCTGTTTTTACAGGATGTGATTCAGTCGATGATGATGATAGTGCCATACGCATCTGTAACGGGGATGACAGTGAATATCGTGTGGAACTTCACCGGGATTCTGATGACAGCATGGTAAAGGAACTTTGGCTGGAGGAATGGCATGATCTGACCGGAGATCAATGTGAGGATTTCAGTGATGTCGATGAAGGCAAATATTACATCTCCATCCATGAAGAGGGCAGTTCCGATGAGTCTGACAGGTCAGGCAGTTTTTATGTGGAAAATGATGAAACCGAAAGATTCTGGATCGACGACACCGGAACCATTAAGGAAGATTAGATATCCGGCGTCGGAGGGAGTGCTAAAATGAAATTTTAGCACAAGTTGTGGGAGTGCTGAAATGAATGTAACCAAAATAAAACAGTTCTGAATTTTCTGAAGCTTCAACGCAGAGACCGCGGAGAACGCGAAGTTTTGCAGAGGGGCTGACAGGACTCTGCCCGTTTCCGTTCTCCGCGGCTCTCCGCGGTCTCTGCGTTAAAAATTCAGGGTCATGTTTCATTTTGGTCACACTCAGATGAATTTTAGCAAATTTTTTCAGGAGGGCCGCGGACTGAGGCAGTGCCAAAACTTCATTTCGGCACTCCCCAAATCGCAAATACGCCCGCCGGAGTTTCAGGTCTGATAATCTGAGTATAACTTCCCAAAACACGATGCTTAAAAAAATTAAGAGTTGACATTTAATCTGTTTTTGATAACCTGCTCGTTTATAATTAATTCGGTTCAAAATGGAATCAGAGAGCCTGCTTTCCACAATGAACAAAGGATAATCTCCTAAAAAAAATATAAATATCCGTTGTCCACCGGAATGACATGGCAGTGGGACTTTGCAAAAAGGCTGCGTCAGATTATTCTGCCGGACTGACAGATTCGGGAATTTGGCAATCTGTCGGGAGCAGCCCGGGCTTTGCAAAAGGACAGGGATTTTGTCAGGCGCGGGAGCAGGCAGGCCGATGGCTGAGATAACGATCAAAATACGCAAAAAGCGGGCCGATGGCTGAGACAATGATCAAGATACGCAAAAAATGTTTCCAGTATAAATCAAAATGGATAAAAACGAATACTTAAAAGGATTTTCTGAATCAGACAAAGCGATTTTTGAGGAAGCTGAATCCCTTTATAACAAAAGAGCATTTAAAAAATCTCTGAAAAAATTTCAGGAAATCAGCAATAAGAATGAACTCGTTTACTGTATGCTTGCAGCTTTGTACGAGAGTGAGTTCAAATCTTATGACAAAGCCGAAAAGTATTACCTGATGGCCATTAAAAAGGGTCATGTGGGGGCCATGAACAATCTGGCCGTATTATACAAAAATCAGTTCAAATCCTATCACAAAGCTGAAAAGTATTATCTGATGGCTTTTCGGAACGGCTATACCGGTGCCGTGTTTAATCTGGCAAGATTATACCAGAATGAACTCAAATCCCCTGTCAAGGCAAGAACATGCTATCATAAAGCTGTTGAAAAAGGTCATGTGGGGGCCATGCTGAATCTGGCATTATTATACCACAGAGAATTCAAGTCATATAACAATGCTGAAAAATATTACCTGATGGCCGTTGAGAAGGGGCATGTCAAAGCCATGCTGAATCTGGCGATGTTATACCACAGGGAAATGAAATCATATGACAATGCTGAAAAATATTACCTGATGGCTGTTGAAAGAGGCGATGTCAAAGCCATGCTGAATCTGGCAATGCTGTATCACAGGGAACTCAGTGCCTATGAGAAAGCTGAAAAATATTACCGGATGGCTACTAAAAAAGGTGATGTCAAAGCGATGTTTAATCTGGCATTATTATATGAAGAAGATGAGTTTGAATCTTATGAGGAGGCAGAAAAATATTACCTGATGGCCGTTGAAAAGGGTCATGCGGATGCAATGTTCAGTCTGGCGCTGCTATACCACAGGGAATCCAAGTATAAAAAGGCTGAAAAGTATTATCTGATGGCCGTTAAAAAGGACCACGCCGGTGCCATGTTTAATTTGGCGCTGTTGTACGAAGACGATGAATTCAGATCTTACAGGAAGGCAGAAAAGTATTACCTGATGGCAATTGAAAAGGATATTTCCGAAGCGATGAACAACCTTGCTTGGTTATATTTTGTTCAGAAAAAAGAAAAAACAAAAGCCCTGGAATATGCTCAGAAGGCCTGGGAAAGAGAGGAAAATTTTACACACCAGCACACATTGTCGGCTATCCTTCTTTGGAATAACCAGGTGGAAAGAGCGGTGGAACTGTTTTCGGAAATTATAAAAGACCGGGACTATCTGGAACAGGAATATAAGGGGGATGTTCGAAATTTTCTGCTGTTGCTGATGGCAAAAGGAAAATATCATACTGTTCTGAATCTTTTTCGGGATAAATCTCTTGATTTTATGGGCAGGTACAAGCCCATCTATTATATCCTCATGTCCCTGATGAAGGATGAATATCCTGACGGAGTTATGGAAATGCGAGGGGAACTGAAGCAGGAAACGATGTATGGCATCCTTCAGGCCATAGAACAACTGGGTAAAGATTACGCTTGACTGGTGGGGAACTATGAATTTGGGGAATCATAAGTGTAAACTTAAAATCTCTTTATCTTGCTCTTGCTCTTGCTCTTTATCAGGATAAAGATAAAGAGCAAGAGCAAGATTAAAGCCCTAAGTCTCTTTATCTTGCTCTTGCTCTTGCTCTTTATCAGGATAAAGATAAAGATAAAGAGCAAGAGCAAGATTAAAGCCCTAAGTCTCTTTATCTTGCTCTTGCTCTTTATCAGGATAAAGATAAAGAGCAAGAGCAAGAGCAAGATTAAGATTAAGATTAAGCCCTAAGTTTACACTTATGTTTGGGGAATTAGGAATTAGGAATTTGGGCGTCTTTCATATTCGTTCAAAAATAGTTTACACTTTTTTGAAGAACAACGGGACGCGGATGTACGCAGATAAACGCGGATGAGTTCGTTTTTCAAAGTGTCAACTGGCAAATGAAGGATGCCGGAATTTGGGAATCGGGAATTAGGAATTAATCTTAATTTTCATTTCTGTAAATAAAGAAGGAATTTTATTACTTTCTGTATATAATAAAAAGATTATGGGTCTGTTAAACAAAATAAAATGGTTGGCCTTGCGGGTCGGAAAAAAAAGGAAAGATAGCGGCAGGCCTGACTACCAGATCATTGATACCGAATCCGACCTCAAAGATTTTGCAAGGATGCTTGAAAAAGAAAAAATCGTTGCCGTTGATATGGAAGCGGATTCCCTGTACCATTTCAGAGAAAAGGTCTGTCTGCTTCAGTTTGCCACAAAGTGGGCCAATGTTATCATCGACCCTTTGCAGATTGAAAACTTGGCACCCCTTAAACCCTTTTTTCTCCGCTCTGATATCAAAAAGGTCTTCCACGGAGCAGATTACGATGTCCGGTCCCTGCACAGGGATTTTGATATGGATATCAATAATCTTTTTGACACACAGATTGCATGCAGATTTTTAGGCCTTCGGGAAACAGGCCTGGAAGCGGTTCTTCAGAAACGCTTTAATATTGTCCTTGACAAAAAATACCAGAAAAAGGACTGGTCTAAACGGCCTCTGCCGAAAGATATGCTGGAATACGCGGCAAGAGATGCCATCTATCTCGTTCCCCTTGCGAATATCCTTGAAGATGAACTTGAAAAAAAGGGGCGTCTTTCCTGGGTGCGTGAAGAGTGCGATTATTTGAGCAAAGTCAGAGCCGCCTCACCTGACAGTCATCCGCTGTACCTGAAGTTCAGAGGAGCGGGGCGGCTTTATCCCAGAGAACTTGCTGTTCTTGAAGGGCTTCTTCAGTTTCGCAAAGAGGTGGCAGAAAGGAAAGACAGACCCCTGTTCAAAATATTCGGAAATGATTCACTCATAAAAATCGCAAAGGCAAAGCCTGTGAATCTGCGGCAGTTGGAAAAAACCAGGAGCCTGAGCCGAAAACAGATCAGAATGTACGGCAATGCCTTGGCGGAAACGGTCAGAGCTTCTCTGGAAATCCCTAAAAAAAATCTTCCTGCATATCCCCGTAAAAAGGGACCTGTATTATCGCCAAAAGTTCCTGAAAGAGTGAAAGCTCTCAAGCGATGGAGGGATTCAAAAGCCTGGTCCCTTGAAATAGAAGCGGGACTCATCTGCAACAAATCGCTGATAAGCACGATCGCAATACAGAATCCCCGCAATATAAAAGGGCTTGAGGCGATAGAAGAAATGAAAAACTGGCAGAAGGAAGCGTTTGGAAAAGAGATTGTGACTGTTTTGCGAAAAGTCAGACGTTAAACTTTCAAAGTTTCTGATTATAACGCTTTTAGGGGAGGCCGCTCTTTACCTGAAATCAGACTTGCACTTAAACTTAAACCGGAGCATGTTCAGGCTGTCCGAGTATGGGTGCAAGTTTAAGTGCAAGCGCAATGCCTAAATTCGTTATAATCAGCAAAGTTTTTAAAACTCCGGAAGTCCGGCAAGGAAATCAAATGGAAGACAAAATTACATTTTTATCTGAAAATGATGAACTCGAAGGGCTGTTTGACAAAAACACCGGTAACAAAGGCGTTGTCGTCACCCATCCCCATCCTCTTTACGGTGGAGATATGTATAATTATGTGGTCGAAGCCATTGTCCGCGTTTATCAGAAAAAGGGATATTCCACACTGAGATTCAACTTCAGAGGGGTCGGAAAAAGCAGGGGAACGCATGATAACGGCATTGGTGAGCAGACAGATGTCCGCGCTGCAATTTCATACCTTTTTAAAAAGGGGATAAAACAGGCTGACTTGGCAGGATACTCTTTTGGCGCGTGGGTAAATGCAAAAACAGACTGTAAAGAGACGCCGCCGGAGAATATGGTCATGGTATCGCCACCGGTGGGATTTATGAATTTTCAGCCCCTGTTTCCGATTCCATGCCTGAAACTTATTGTGAGCGGGAGCATGGATGACATAGCGCCGGCTGGCGTCATCAAAGAAATGATTCCGATATGGAACCCGGAGGCCCGGTTTGAAGTGATAGCCGGCGCGGATCATTTCTATACAGGATACCTTGAAAAGCTGGAATCGATTCTGGAGTTCTGAAAATCACTTTTTTGTGTTTTGTGTTTTGTGTTTGGTATTTTGTGTTTGGTATTTTGTGTTTGGTGTTTTATAAATCAATACTTTGGACATTTTTATGCACATTCTCGGAAATGCCTGCAAACCGGGGATTTCGGGAACGCGCTGTTCCGGTATGTTTTTTCCCGTTTTACGAGGAAAGTCGGATGTCATGATGAAAAATGTCCGAACTATTGATAAATGGGATTAACTTTTAAGGATTGAAATTATTATGATAGAGAAATTAAGGAATGGTTTTCATCAGTTTTATTTGGTTTTTAACAATTTTGTAATCGTTCTGTCCATACCGATTATCTTTGCCCTGAGTCTGGCGTCAGGCTATACCACTTTTCACGGAATGAACATTTATGTGCCGAGCGAATGGATTGCCGGCATCATCACCTTTGCTGTCCAGGCGGTCATCATTATCGCGTCCATCGAGCTCGGCAAAACCCATATACGGGCAAATGTGCTGCGCTTTATCGGTCTGGTTATTTCTCTGGTCATCGGATTGACGGTTTCCATGTTCTTCTCTTATTTCACGTTCTTTGAAAATTCCGAAGCGTCCAGTACAAAGGAAAGGAAACTCAGGCAGTTGAACACCGCCATAAATGAATATATTGGCAAAGCGTGGGAAAGCAAGACGGAAATCATCCTCAAAAAAGAGGCGCAGATAAAAGTAGCCAAGCAGGAGGTTGATGACGCGTTCTGGGGCAGAGGAAAAGACACACCCGGCAAAATGAGAAAACCGGGCAAGGGACGTCTGTATCGCTATTATAAGGACAAACTTGACAAGGAAGAGGCAAATCTCAAAACGCTTAAAATCCATTTTCAGGGGGTCCAGGATAAGGAAAAAGAACTCAGGAAGTCCATGGCGGAACTGAGCATGATAGACGTAACCACGCCTTCGGAGTACGCGAGTTCCACACAATCCGCATATGAACAGCTCAGGCAGCAATTTGCCAGTCTGGCAGGAATGTTCGAACATATTTTCAGTGATAACGGTCTGCAGCCGGTCAGGCTGCCTGAACTGATGCCCCATGACATGTATGTCAAAATGACGCCCACTCTTGATGATATCAGTGAGAACCCGCTCTCCGCGCTTCCCCTGTCTCTGGCCGTCGTTATTGATGTGCTGACGTTCGTGCTTTCCTATCGGTTACAGATCGTCCCCATGGGAAACCTTTTCGAAGAGCAGAAACTGTTTGTTTATCAATACCTGAAGGAATTTTCCAAATGGCGTATCAATACAAATGATCAACTGGAGTTTGAGATTGAAAAGACAGACGCCGAGGAGAATTCGGGCTATAATGACGGGTCGCGCAAATTTGCGGCGGCCACGCTTCTGAATCTGGGATTTATCCGGCGGGTTAAAAAGCACAGCGCCGAATTTACGTCGTTTTTTTATCCGATCGTTATGGAGCAGATTATAAGAGAGCGGGAAAATGTCAATGAAAAAGATGCGAGTCTTCTCCCGCCAGGAAAGGATATGGAAACAGGAAGCGAGGCGAATGTATCCGAAGATATGAAGCAGTCCCGGAAAAACGGATGGCAATTCGGAGATCCGGATTTGCAGATCGCATATCGGAACTCGGTTTTTTCCAAAAAATATATTGAGCTGCCCCTCAAACCCCGATTTAATGACAAAGTTATCCATCTGCCCGTGGAAGAGTTTAAAATATCAGGGGAGCACAGTTTGTTCAGCAGCCTGATTATCATGGAATTTCAGTTGAACATCCTGTTCCAGGCAACACTGGATTATGTCAGAAATGCCTTTGGGAGCTCGTTTGTTCCGGATATCAATGAGAATGTGAAGAACAAATACAGGGACTTGCTGAAACAGGTCGTCGTTGACACGTTAAAGCGGTTGGAGGACGACATAAAAGCGTCAAAAGATCGCATAGAGGCGTTGCTGGACGATTCTGAGAATGTCCGGGAAAACATCGAGTGTGAAGTAAACAACTACCTGATAAACAAAGGCATTAACGCTTCAACGATATGTGTCACGGATATTTCTTTCAAAAAGTTTTCTGAGGGAGACGGAGGAATTCACAGAAGGATGATCCATAAGGATATTTATGACTATATTGACACCCTGAACAAAGACTTCAGAAAAGCGCAGCAGGAAAGGGAAAAAAAGATCGAATTTGAAGTAAAAAGAAAGGAAAGAGATCGAAAGCTGGAGATCATAAAACATGAAGTGGAAGTTCTCGACGGGGAAAGCAAGCATAATGAGAAGAGAAGGACCATCCAACTGAGCGAGGAACAGGCAAAATACGAATTTGAGAAAAAGATGAAGCAGTTGGAAACGGACCATAAGATTTTTATGAGAAATGAAGCTCGGAGAGAAGAATCCGAAAGACGAGGCATGGAATTGAAAAGCAGGCCCGAACTTGTAAACGAAGAATCGGACAAATTTATCGATAATAAGATCGAACTATTGTCAAAGGGAAAACAGAAAGCCGGCATGAAAAACGAAATGCAGAGAGGGATTTCCCCGACAGAGTATGAATTGGAGAAAAAGAAGAAAGTGTCCTGAATTTCTGCTGATTATAAGTACCCGGCCATAAATTTTTTTGTGCCCTTTGTGCCTTTCTTTGTGCCTTTGTGTGGGATATAAAATGCCGAAGAACTTATGGCCAGGTACTTAACGGATTTCCCGTGAACTTGAACATTCATTTACAGGTTCAGGTATAAGTTCAAGTATAAGTTCAAGCTGTGTACAGGACAAAAAGCTTCGGATGAAAACAGGCACACTGTCATTCCGGGCGGAAATGCCGGGAATCGGCAGGGTTCCCGGCATTTCCGACCCGGAATCCATTTTTTGTCCTGTACTCAGAAGTTCAAGTTCAAGGATAAATATAAGTTCAACTTGAACTTGAACTTGGGCATTTACGGGTTCAGGTATAAGTATAAGTTCAACTTGAACATAGACATTTACGGGTTCAGGTATAAGTTCAAGTTCAAGTTCAAGGATTTTCGGTTCTCGGGGGACGAACCGCAAGCCTTTTATTATGTCATTTTTTAAGTTACATTTATTCTCTCCTTCAGGGAATATTTTTTCGATAAAACTTGGTTTCTGTCTGATGGGTTTCGTCTCGATAAGTGTGGCTACCAATTTAAGCCGAAACACCTTATATTAAACCACGAAAAAACACGAAAGAGCACGAAAAACATTTATGTCTGCAATTAAAATCTCTGATTATAACGCGGGTGGATTCCGGGTCAAAAATGATAAAAATCCTGCCGATTCTTATCATTTTTGCCCGGAATGACAGGTCTCGGAGCCTCTGAAAGCTGCAACGGACAACAGACAACGCACAACGGACAACAGACAATGCATTTTTTTTTAAAAGTATTCATTTTTTTGGTCTTCATACAGATCATGGGATTTGTGATATGGTGGAGACGCCTGAACCAAAGACCCCGGTTCCGTCCGGCGCTGATCGGCCTTTTTCTTGCGGGAAATCTGCCCTGGCCTTTTTTTTACTTCGCTTTTACCCGCCCTGATCCGCCTTCGACATGGATAACGTCCTTTATCCTCAGGCTGTTTACCACTTGGCAAGTGGGGCTTCTGTTGTGGCTTTATTTCGCGGCGATTATCGCCCTGATTGTGATCGTCTTTTACAGAATCCCCCGGACAGCGGTCCGCGCCTTTCGGCAAAAGGAAATTCCCTCAATGTTCGCTGACGATGAAAAAGAAATAACGGACCGGCAGAAGGATGTTCCCGCGGCGTTCGGCGGCAATGAAAAAAAAGATGAAAGAAAACCGCTTGGGGTTAACCGCCGTGAGTTTCTAGTCAGAACCACCTGCAAAGCGGTTTGGGGAACGACTGTCGCTTGCGCGGCTTACGGGTTTGTCCGTTCTGAGTTTGAACCGAGAGTGGTGACGCACAACCTCCCTCTCGCCGGTCTTCCTGACGCATTAGACGGATTGACGATTGCCCATTTGTCTGACCTGCATGTCGGAGTGTGGACTTCTCCGAATGACATGCCTCAGATGATGGCCCTGACCCGGGATCTCAGGCCGGATATGGTGGTCATTACCGGTGACATCATAGACCACAACCCTTCATTCAGTCAGGCTCTGCTTCGTCATCTTCATTATCTGGACCGGGTTCCGCTGGGGGTCTATGCTGTCATCGGGAACCACGATATTTATACCGGCGCGCAGCAGGTATCCGAAGCATTGCGGTCCGGCAAGATCGTCGTGCTCCGGGATACGCACTGTTCTCTTGAAAATCAGGGGCTGCCTCTGGCACTGATCGGCGTGGATGATCCGGGACGAAGATGGTTCGGATCAGGCGGGCATCTGAACCTTGACCGGGCCATGAAGAATCTTTCTTATGATCTTTTTCCCATTCTCCTGGTTCATCGCCCCACCGGTTTCGATGCGGCAAGAACGCGTGAAATTCCCGTGACCTTGTGCGGCCATACGCACGGAGGCCAGTTTGCTCTGCCAGGAGGTCCCAATTTGGCGGATATTGCTTACAAATATACTCATGGCCTGTATAAGCGCGGGGACAGCCTCCTCCATGTCTCCGCCGGCACTGGCGCGGTGGGGCTGCCATTCCGTATCGGTGTTCCCGCGGAAATCGCCCTGCTTCGTCTGTCAACGATTAAAAATTGCTGATTATAACACCTTTTGGGGATCCGTAGCCCGTGAACGTGAACGTGAACTTGAACTTGAACGTGAACGGGCAGGTATAAGTTCGGATTCAAGTATAAGTTCAGGTTCAAGTATAAGTTCAAGTTCAAGTTCAAGTTCAAGTATAAGTTCAAGTTCAAGTTCAAGTTCAAGTTCAAGGGATCCTTTCTCTGTGGGACATAAAATCCCGGAAAATTTTTGGCCAGGGTACTTACTAATCAGAAAAATTGAAATTTCAATCCCGGAAGGACAAATGATGAAACAAAAGACTGGCAGGCGGAAACTGGGGACGATATCTCTGATCGTGATTTTAGCTTCCATACTGGTTTCAACAGGGTTCAGCATTCGTGATTATGCTAATGAAAGAGATCGGTTAGAGGAGTTTTTCCGTAAAAGCACTGAACCGATTTCAAAGCGTCTGGCGAACGGTTTGCAAAAACCTTTATGGTTTTTAGACAAATCGCTTGCTCAGGAACTCGTTGAATTGGAGATGATGGAGAAAAGCGTATATGCGGTGGTTGTCAGGGCGGCTGACGGCAAGGAAATCTTTTTGGCTGTTAAAAGGGATGAAAACTGGGAGATTGTCGAATCGGAAGGAGAGATTTCCGGCGACTTTATCACCAAACATGAGAATATCGAGTATGAGGAAAGTCGTGTCGGCATTGTTGATATTTATTTCACTTCCAAGTTTATCAAAGAAATTCTTAAAAATCTGACTATCGATATTTTCATAAAGATCATAGCCATGAGCGTATGCCTGATAATCATTCTGTCTCTGGTTCTGTATTTTTTTCTTACCAAGCCGATATCCGAAGTTACCAAGGGACTGAAGGATATTGCCGAAGGGGAAGGAGACCTGACCAGGCGGCTTGAGATAAAATCAAGTGACGAGATCGGAGAACTCGCGGAATGTTTTAATCTCTTTATCGGGAGACTCCGGGAGATTATCGTGGAGATCGCTCAGAACACAAATCAGTTGTCAGAAGCGTCTGAAGACATGGCTTCGGTTTCCACACAGATGGCTTTGTCCGCTGAGGAAGTGAACCTGAAATCAGGCACAGTTGCGACAGCTTCGGAGGAGGTCAGCGCCAGCGTCGCCACTGTCGCTTCAACCGCGGAAGAGGCAAGCGCCTCGGTGTCGAACATTGCCGGCATGACAGAGGAGATGTCAACAATATTCAATCAGGTGTCCGAACTTGCCGGAAAAACTGCTGACAATGTGGATCGGATGGCAAATATGGGCGAACAAATGTCAACGGAGACAAACAGAGTCGCCGAGACATTGGAAGGCATGACAGGGTCGTTGAACAATGTGGCAAAGCATACCATCCATGCGAGCCGCATATCACAGAACGCCAGTCAGCGCACTGAGGAAATCAATGTGAAAATGGATGCGCTGGCCGGGGCGTCAAATCAGATTGGCAAAGTCATAGGAATGATAAAGGATATCGCAGATCAGACCAATATGCTGGCGTTGAACGCAACCATTGAGGCGGCCAGGGCAGGCGAAGCCGGTAAGGGATTTGCGGTGGTGGCAGGTGAGGTCAAGGCGCTGGCCAAGCAGTCCGCAGATGCAACAGATGAGATCGCGCAGCAGATAGAACATATTCAGGAGAGCATCAGCGAAGCGATTCGCACCATCGGAGAGATCAATGAGATTATCAACGAAGTTGCCGGAATCAATGAAAAAATTGCGTCGTCCATAGAAATGCAGACTACCGCTGCTGCTGAAATTTCAAAGTCCGTGGCTCATAATGCGGTTACTGTGCAGAAGGTCGCAGAGGGTGCGGGCGAATCAGCGAGTTTGGTCGGAGAGATTGCCAAATCAACAGACGAAACTTCAAAGACCGCGTCGGAGGTTGCAAGCAATGTGGATGAACTGGCAAAAGGGATGCGGGATGTCGCCAGCTCCTCCGGCGAGGCTGCAACAGGGGTGCGGGATATTTCAAAGAATATCCATGAGATCAGCAGTGCCTCAAAAAAGACGGCTGCAGATGCGAACCGGACAAACACAGCCTCAGAAAAACTTTCCCAGATGGCGGCCGCGCTTTCGGAAATTGTGAAGCGGTTTAAATTGTGATCATGTTCTTTCTTGTTTTATTTAGCCATATCCTGTCTCATATTTCAGCATCAAAACTGATTTTACCAGTCCCGTAACATTCCATATCCTGCAAGTCAAACACAAAAAACAAAAAATGCCCCTTTTGTTTTGTAACCCAAACAGAACATTTTGCTGTTGTCCAACCCCCTGATTAAAAGATTCTCAGGACTAATATTCGGCTCATTCCCGGATGAGTCTGAAACGATTTGCAAAATTGTTATACTGCACACCCGAATTTATGAGACCGAAGATGCTCTCTGTATCTGTTCAGAGGTGAAACCAATGATCTCCCGCGTGAAACACAAAATTTCGGAAAACTTCTGCCCGGCTACTTATTTTCCCCTTTCCTTGACAAAAGAGAGGAAAACTGATACAGACACAATAATATCACCCGTGAAAATGTCAATGTTTATGCAATAATCACCCGTGAAAATGTCAATGTTCATGAAATAATCACCCATGAAAATATCATTAAAATAGGTAAGTGACCATGTACAGATTCGCGCTTGACGACTTAAAAAAATGGAAATCAAAGTCCAACCGCAAGCCTCTCGTCATCCGGGGGGCTCGTCAGGTGGGAAAAACGTATCTGGTACGCCAGTTTGCCGGGGAAATGTTCAGACACCTGGTCGAAATCAATTTTGAACGTACACCCTGGATCGCATCGATGTTCACGTCGAATGATCCGAAAAATATCTCCCGGCTTCTCGAATTGCAGTTTGACATTCCCGTAATTCCCGGAGACACCCTTCTGTTTTTTGACGAGATTCAGGCAGCACCGGCCATCCTGGCCTCATTGCGCTATTTTTACGAGGACCTGCCGGAACAGCATGTCATGGCCGCGGGTTCCCTGCTGGAATTCGCTTTTGAGGAACCCGGTTTTTCCATGCCGGTGGGCCGTATCGAATATATGCACCTCGGGCCGATGCAGTTTGAGGAATTCCTCATGGCAGACGGAAAAGAGAGGCTGGCAGCCTGGCTGAATGATTTTTCCCTATGCGATGACATGCCCGAATCCCTCCGCCGCCGGCTGACCGGGATGCTGAAGACATTTCTAATCATGGGCGGTATGCCCGAGGCTGTCGCGGTTTATCTGAGGAGCGGCTCATGGCAGGAATGCGAGTCTGTGAAACATGCGCTCCTCGCAACATTTCAGGACGATTTCAACAAATACGGCACCCGGGTGAGGCATCAGCGGCTTCAGACACTGTTCAGAAAAATTCCGCTCATTGTGGGACAGAAGTTCAGATATGTGAACATGGACCGCAACGAACGGGCAGCCGACCTGGCATCCGCCCTGAACCTTCTGTGTCATGCGCGGGTATGCCATCGGGTCTGTCATTCCTCATGCAGCGGTGTTCCGCCGGGGGCAATGGCAGATGAGAAAAAGTTCAAGGCACTCTTTCCCGATGTCGGGCTGATGTCATCGGCTGCCGGGCTGAACCTGCTGGATTTTGAAAAAGCCGAAGATGTGATGACGGTCAACGCCGGGGCTGTCTGTGAGCAGTTTGTCGGCCAGCATCTTCTTTACTCCCTTCCCTGTTACCGGCAGCCTGAGCTGTATTACTGGGTTCGGGAAAAGAGGAACTCATCGGCTGAGACAGACTATGTCATCACTGAGGGAACAAGCCTGATTCCGGTTGAAGTCAAAGCCGGAAAAAGCGGAACCCTGAAATCGCTCCATCTGTTCCTGCGTGAGAAGCATCACTCTCTCGGTGTCCGGTTCAACAGCGACCTTCCCTCAGTTCTTGACACAGAGACAGCACTGCCCGACGGTCTGAACATTCCTTATCGCCTGCTGTCACTCCCGCTCTGCATGGTCGGACAGGTGCGCCGGCTGATCAGGGAACAACTGGACGACAGTGAGCGGATTTCTCAGGATTAATCCACTTGGGGTGTGATAGGGGATCGGAGAGACCCCAGAACTCTGTCGGAAATATGTAAGGCGATTTTCCAAATCGCCGTCGTTTATCAGGCATATTTCCTCTCATGACGAGAGGAGAGGTTATTTTCAGAAATGCTCGATCTTCTCGGCCGTTCCGATCCCCTCCGCCTGACAGAATCTCTGCGCGTCCTCTCTGAACCCGTCCAGAGAGAATGGCCGGCAGAATCGTCCTGTCGGGATATAAGGTCACCCGTCAAAACTTATTTGCTGATTATAACGGATTTAGGGGAACCCTGTGAACATGCCCGTAAACTTGAACTTGAACTTGAACTTGAACGTGAACCCGGACTTGAACGTGAACATAAATCCCGACGTGAATATTCATTTATGATCACGGCTGAGTTCAAGTTCAAGTTCAAGTTCAAGGCTCCCCTAAATCCGTTATAATCAGGAAACTTCCATGAAAAAAATTTCCCCGGTGATGAAAATGTATTTTCATGGTAAAGGATTGGCCGGGGAATTGATTCCCCGGCGACCAGATGCAGTTCAATGGTCTTGATGATCTTCCGCTTTAACCCCGTATTTGCCGGGGAATTGATTCCCCGGCGACCAGATGCAGTTCACGAGCACGATATCCCAAAATCAATGGTCCAAAAACATTAACTCGCAAATTTCTTTGCCAGGTCATTGTCAATGACGTAGATGCAAACCTCCTTTGCCCCCTGTTCTGTATAACGGCACTTGTTGCACAGATTGTTCATCAGGAAGGTGACGTCAGCCCGGATTCTTTTGTCATAAGTCCTGAAAGCCTCCTTGTTGTAGTCCTTGATGGCCTGGCGGAAATTTTCGTTCTCAAGAAACGGGTCCAGAACCTTTTCCTTGAGGTTGTACACATACCGTTCATGCAGGGACTGATACAGTTCAGTTTCGGCAGCGGGCTTTCCGTCAACCAGAATTTCCTGGGTCAGCGTTTTGGACGTATATTCTTTCTGAACGTCCTTTCGAAAAGCTATGCGTCTGGCCTTATCCGTTTTTGCACCGAGCAGACGAGTCTCAATACCATCAAAATAGTCCTCTGTGATTTCCAGCTTCTCCCCGGTGAATGTGCAGGTTTCGACAGTCCCGAGTTCAAAGTTGACCGCGAAGATGTAATTCTGGATATCCTTGGAAATCTGCTCCTCATTGTAATAGTAGAGCGATTCCTTGACTTCCTGCAAAATCGTGTAGTTATACATGTGAAGCAGGGATTCCAGAAATCCGGCGGGTATCGACCGGCTCAGATCCTTGCGGACCTTCGTGAAAAAATTACGCAATGTGGACATGTTGATGAGTCGGTCTTCCTTGGCATACGCGGAATAGAACTCATTGAAGATTTTGATGGAATCACGTCCGGAAAAACCCTTCTGCCCCTCTGTTTCCGATTCCCCGATGATTCCCCGCCGGCGCTTTGTCGTAAACCGCTTTCTGTCGCCCTCTGAAAGCCATTTGGGGATATATCCGGTGTATATCTCCATTTTGAGCAGTTGCAGGTTCTCATCACAGTAGAGACTGTACTTTCTCGGGTTGGGGATCCATTCAAGCATCGATTCCGACTTGGTGTTCAGACGGGAGGAGATAATGACCCTGGCAAAATTGTGCAGGACTCTGGGCAGAAAACTGTCGTCGATATGCCTGCCGAAAATGTTGCGGTAGATGTTCACCTCGGTGTTCAGATCCAGAACGTAGGGAATACTGATGTATTCGATCCGGTCTGAAAAGGACTGGCCCTGAATGTTCTTTTTATCCTCGGGATTCATAAGGGCCATCAGGAGTGAGTTCACATTCTCCTCAATATCTTCCACCTTGTGAAGCCCCTCGCTGATAATGTTGTGGAGCTCGATGAGACGTTCGATATTGTGGGATTTGATGTCCATAAGGGCATAGATGCCGTTATTGGTCTTCGCATACCGGGAAAAAAGATACTGCACCAGATTGCTGTCCCTGAGAAGCGAATTGATCCGTCTCTGAACCATGGAATTACTCAGGACATTTTGCTTTGTAGGTTTGTCCCCGGGGTTGAAGACGCTGATCCCCTCTCCGAGCCGTCTGTTGAACCGGCAAGGCCGCGCATACAGCATCTCAAATACTTCCAGAGGAGTCTTCAGCCTGTTCAGCAACGCCTCATACAAGGCGCTGCATATTGTGCAGGGGTTGTCTCTGAATACCCACTCATACGTTTTGTCGGTAAAGAGCTTCCACTTGAATTCATCATTTGTGAAGAGCTCGTCAAGAAACTCGCGGCGATACGGCTTGGGGATCATCAGAATCGGATGATCATGGCTCGGACAGGGGACTTCGATATAATCTTCGGTCAGATAAGGAGAATTCCGTTCTTCAAAGAATTCTTCCGGATCCTGAGGGGAACAGTGCAGAACGCCCGGTTTTTTGGGAAAGCCGCTCATATTCTGCCCGGGATTATCCTCCATCAGTTGAAACATCTTTTCAAAGATAGGAAGCGCGTTATGCTCCGGGAAGCCGCCCAGTGTCTTCTGGTCCAGTCTCCATACTGCCTCATAGCGTGACCCTTCCTCGGTATTGGAATATTCCTCGAATTTCATAAGCAGATTATTCAGGAACGTACTTTTTCCGCACCCGGGAGGGCCGTCAAAAATGTAGATTTTGTTTTGCTGCGCCCCGCGTTTCAGAGATTCCACATGATTGATCAGGCGGTTGGCAAAGAGCCTGTCCGCAAAAAAAGGATGATCCGAACCTTCGACAAAGAGCTTGCTGCAATCATAATAGATGAAATTAATCGATTCCGGATCGCTGGGATACTCCTCAACTCCCTCTGCCACATACGTCTTGATCATATCGTGGAACACCTGAAAAACATTGCGTATCACGGTATCAGGCTTAACCGTGAGCAGCTTGAGAAATTCATCAAAGGGGAGGACAGAACGCTGGTTCTTCTCACCCATGCTATGCTCAAGGTGCTGCATTGCATTTCTTATATTTTCCATGGCCTTATCCAATCGTTGATATTAAGGTTGAAAGTTGTCAGTTTGTCTCTGACCGCTCCTATATAGCACGCTTCCGGCGGATTGGCAAATCCGCCGGTCAGCAGTTTGCTCCGACCGCGCTCCCGGCGGATTGCTGAATCCGCCGGTCAGCGGTCTGCGCTCCCGGCGGATTGCCAAATCCGCAGGCTTGTTCCGACCGCGCTCCCGGTGGATTGCCAAATCCGCAGGCTTGTTCCGACCGCGCTCCCGGTCTGCTCCGACCGCGCTCCCGGCGGATTGCTAAATCCGCAGGCTTGCTCCGAGCACGCTTCCGGTCTGCTCCGAGCGCGCTCCCGGCGGATTGCTAAATCCGCAGGCTTGCTCCAAGCGCGCTTCCGGTCTGCTCCGAGCGCGCTCCCGGTCTGCTCCGAGCACGCTCCCGGCGGATTGCTAAATCCGCCGGCTTGCTCCGACCACGCTCCCGGTCTGCTCCGAGCGCGCTCCCGGCGGATTGCTAAATCCGCCGGCTCCGACCACGCTCCAAGTCTGCTCCGAGCGCGCTCCCGGCGGATTGCTAAATCCGCCGGCTCCGATCACGCTCCCGGTCTGCTCCGAGCGCGCTCCAGATATGCTCCGAGCACGCTCCCGGCGGATTGCTAAATCCGCCGGCTCCGACCACGCTCCCGGTCTGCTCCGAGCGCGCTCCCGGCGGATTGCTAAATCCGCCTACTTGCTCCGACCACGCTCCCGGTCTGCTCCGAGCGCGCTCCAGATATGCTCCGAACACGCTCTAGGCGGATTGTTAAATCCGCCGGCTTGCTCCGACCACGCTCCCGTCTGCTCCGAGCGCGCTCCCGGCGGATTGCTAAATCCGCCTGCTTGCTCCGACCACGCTCCCGGTCTGCTCCGAGCACGCTCCCGGCGGATTGCTAAATCCACCGGCTCCGATCACGCTCCCGGTCTGCTCCGAGCGCGCTCCCGACGGATTGCTAAATCCGCCGGCTCCGACCACGCTCCCGGTCTGCTCCGACCACGCTCCCGGCGGATTGCTGAATCCGCCGGCTTCTCCGACTACGCTTCCGGTCTGCTCCGGGCACGCTCCCGGTCTGCTCCGACCACGCTCCAGGTCTGCTCCGACCACGCTCCCGGTCTGCTCCGAGCGCGCTCCCGGCGGATTGCTAAATCCGCCTGCTTGCTCCGACCACGCTCCCAGTCTGCTCCGAGCGCGCTCCCGGAGGATTGCCAAATCCGCCAGTCAAATGGTTCTGATTTGTCAATCCGAACCGACCGAGATACCGTGACCTAAATTGTCCGCCTGGAGAGCTTTCGTTTGTTAATCGTATAAATCACCCGTTGCCATTTAACTTCCGGTTCCTTGTCTTCTCCCTCGGGCGGGGCAGAAACAGACACGACCTCACTCGTTTCCAACTGGACCGGATAGCCCCAAAGGTATTCGATTCCCATCATCGTGTTGGCAATGAATTCCTTTACCAGAGGTTTCTCTTCAAAATGATGCACAAGATAGAGGGTGTTGCCACTGGTATTTTTTTCGGTGTCGATGGTAATATACGGCGGATGATACAGGGAATCCATGAGCATCTTGCGATAATCCTCAGCTTTCCGGCTTTTGACATAGTATTCCCATACCATTCGCTGCTGATTCAGACGCTGCCCCGCGACAAACAGATTATTCCGGGTGACAAAATCCTGATCAACAAAGGTGTTGATAAAGATGAAATCACAGAGATTCTCCCGAACTTTGAAAATAAACTCCTTTCCCTGACCGGTTTTTGCGTCAAACAGTTCACGTTCATCCGCATCCGCAATTTTTCGGAAGTCAAAGGAGTATTTTCCCTTATCCGCCAGTTCCTCAAGAAAATAAAACAGACGCATTCCCAACGCATAAGGATTCAGTCCCACTCGGGGCATCGCCGTCACATTGGCGTTAACCCTGGCAAAATCGACTTCGTGTCCCTTGATGCGGTCATCCTGGAGGAAAAGCGTCTCATGCCAGTAACTCGCCCATCCTTCATTCATAATCTTGCTCCGGATTTGCGGCTGAAAGAAGAGGGAAGTTTTGCGCACGACCTGCATCACCGATTTCATCCATCTGTTCTCCTCCTTATTCAAGAATTCGGAGTTCTCCATCAGGAACTGGATCAGGTCTGACTTGCGTCTCGGCTTATCCTCAAGGTTCTTTTTGTAAAGCGCGTCAAATTCAGGGTGTTTTTTCTCCACATCCGAGAAGAACGACTGTTCGCCCAGATTTTCCCCGTATTCCTTCACATTTTCATTGTATCTTTCAATCTCTTTGATGTATTCGCTGATCTTCACCTTTTTCTCGGACTGAAGAAATACATCAAAATAGAAATCCAGACGTTTTGACCGCCTGTCAGAAGGCGAACGATGAAAGCGTGAAAGCTCGTCATAATATCCCACGAGATTATCCAGTCCCCGAACAAATTCAATCACATAATCCACCCATCTCCCCTTTTCGGATCTGAGCCTGGCAATCAGCCGCTTATCCGAAAGAGCCTGGCCCGTAAAATCGTAATCCCAGGTATGGCGGAAGTACAGGTTGCTCTGAAAAAAATCGATATGTCCCAGAACATGATAGAATATCATCACATTCAGCCAGTCCGGATTGTTGTCATTATAAAAGGAGATGGCAGGACGAGTATTAATGACCGTCTCATACGGATTACCGGGATACAGCTCGTATTTGCCCTTCTCTTTGAGGACCTCCACATCGTGAACCCAGTAATCGTAGAGCGTCGGAATCATTATCTTGGGGGAGAGCTCCAGCAGATCCCTGTTGCTCACAATATACTCCAGCGTTTCATCGTCAAAACGCAGTCCCGCTTCCCGCGCCCGCTCCTTGCACCCTTCCATGATTTCTTTGGTATGCTGGTTGATAAGTTCCATAGTTTATCCTTGGTGTTTGATGTTTGATGTTTGATGCTGGATGCTTGATATTTGATGCTGGATGCTGGATGCTTGATACTTGATACTTGAAATTCAGAATCTGATTATCCAGCATCAAGCATCCAGTATCCAGTATCCAGCATCAAGCAATTACTTTCTCAGAGATCAGCTTCTTAATCCCTTCAATAAGCCTCGGTTCATCCGCATCTTTCCCCATGACGTCAAGCCGAATCAAATCAGGCTTTTCATCCAGAAGTCTGGATTTTTTAAGGTATCTTTCAACCTCGGTGCCTCTGCTTGTTCCGAAGCCGTGTTCGGCAATGCTGATTCCGATTCGGTTGACGTAAGTCATCATTTTTTTTATTTCCGGGATGGTCTCCTTGCCGTCCGTGTCCCAGTCGTCGCCGTCTGTGCCGTGGAAAACATAGATGTTGTAATCCTGAACCAGGTTTTCCTTGTCAACAATTTCATTCACCAGACGAAAAGCGGATGCGACCTTTGTGCCGCCGGCAACTCTTGAGTTGTAATAGGTATAAAAATCCGGGACTTCTCTTGCCTCAGTGTCATGGAGAACAAAACGGGACTCCACCTGTTTTTCATACTGGTACAGCAGCCAACTGTAAATGAGAACATGCTGGGATACCACAAGTTCGGTCGGTTTCCCGGACATGGAGCCGGAGTAGTCCCTCAGAAAGAAGACCATGGCCTGGGATTCGTAATCTTTCTCTCGTGAAAGGACCCGATATATCTTATCATCCGGCGCTATCAGAAACTGAGTCGGATCGATATCGTTGACATCAGGCACTCTTCCCAGGGCGATGTTGGTCTCCACAATTCTCCGCATCGTGGCCTTTTTATCGAGAATCTGACCGAAACCGCGATGTCTGTCCGTCATGTCATAGGTGTAACGGGTCAGGGAGCGTTTTTTGCCCTTGTCTTTAAGGTTTGGGAGCTCAAACTTCTCTGTGAGAATTTTGCCCAGGTCATAAGCGCTGGACTCCATCTCGTGGGGACCGCCCTCTCCCTCGCCGGGGCCGGCACCCGAACCCTCCTCGGAGCGAACCGGCTGTTCGCCGATGACCTCCCCCTCCTCGCCGTCGCCTGCTCCGCCCGAGGCTTCCCCTTCTTCCGGCGGTTTGATGCTGTCATGGACGAATTTTTCCTCCACGGTGGTGGGGACAACCACGATTTTATCCTTGCCCCCTTTTCCAGGTTTGATCAGTCGCCCCACACGGATTTTTCTCGGAAATCCGTCTGTTTCTCTCAGCTTATCCCGCTCCAGCAGTTCATCCAGGGATCGGAGACAGGTGGTATAAGGGCTGGGAGGGGGTGGCATGGATTGTAACACAGAAAGATCATCATACGCATAAACGCTGTCACGGGAATGAGAAAATGTTTTGCTTTTCGCATCCGGCGCCGAATCAGGAATGTCGTGGGTTCCTTCGTCGTGTAACTCCGAAAGGATATTCTCTTCCTGCTCGGGCGTCAGACCTCTTGCCTTGACTTCATTATAAAACTTCAGCAGTTTCGGGTCCATCTTTTTCACCTGCCTTTTTATGTATGGGAATTATAAAAAATCCGCATCCGCCACAGACCTCATTCTGTTATGGTATCAGTGGTTTCCGGGTCAGAATCAGATAAATTCCTGACCGGAATTTGTCTGATTCTGCCCGGAATGACAAGTTGCGGATACCATTCGCCTTTACTGATTATTCAGTAGTTTCCGGGTCAGAATCAGAAAAATTCCTGACCGGAATTTGTCTGATTCTGCCCGGAATGACGTGCTGCGGATACCATCCGCACTTGCTGATGATCAGTGGATTCCGGGTCAGAATCAGAAAAATTCCTGACCGGAATTTGTCTGATTCTGCCCGGAATGACATGTTGCGGATACCATCTGCCTTTACTGGTGCGCCGGGCGCACCATCCTCGCTTCTTCAGATGCGGATTTATCCGCAGTCCGGCGTTCCTGCTGCCTTGCTGTGAACAAATCCGCATGTGCATAAAGAGGATACGGTTATGTCCTGATCTGGTCAGGGGCATAACCCGTTATATCCTCTACTTTCCCAAGGCACCGCTGATAATCTCCACGGCTTCGTCAATGCTCAGAGTGGCCGTATTTATCACAAGATCATAATTTGTGGGGTTTGCAATATCCCCGTTGAAATACTTTCGGACAAACGCCCTGCGATCCGACTCGGTCCTGATGACGCGTCGTTCGGCCTCATCAGCAGGAATTCCGAACTCCTTGGACACATTCTGCACCCTTACTTTCCGAGGCGATACGACTCTCACACTGAACCTTTTTCCGGGCGGCAGGACGAAATTCGCACCTCTTCCTATCATCACAGCGCGGCCGTGCCTCCCTATGGTTCCGATCACCTTCATCAGATGGCGGAGATACTGATCCGGCCAGAGATGCCGGGAATCGACAAGAGAGTCCACCCATTCGGACAGAACCGACATGCCCTTTTCATCCAAGGTTTTAACAAGCCTTCCGCTGACGTTGGCGCTTTCGGCCATCTCATGGAGTACTTCCTGATGAAACAGTTCCAGCCCGAGTTTTTCGGCAAGCCTCTCAGCCACAATGCGGCCTCCGCTGCCGGGTTCCCTGGAGATCGTTATGACACGGATGCCTTTTTCCTCTTCCTTCTTCTTTTCCGCACGCATCAGTTGCCATCTTTGCATCTGCTCCTCGATAATTTGTTCAACAGATCGCATAATTTCCTCCTTTCTTGTAAAGTTAAACAGGTTGATTTTCATGTCGGGCTTTGTTTTCGGCCCGATCAGCAACTTTTTTCGTCCCCGTTAGAGACGCTTAAAACGAAATAGAATATCATATTTTTTTTAGTCTTTCCAATTCGGCACACGCATGATGTAATGATGATAAAGCATTCTGAGGCAGTCCGTCAACGCAGATTTTGTTAGCGAATATCTTTGCAGCCTTCCCTGCGTCATCAGCAGTATAATATTTTTTGTAATCATCATCTTCGTTACAATCCATATCTCCGAGACTATAGTGTATCCATGTTTCAATATTTCGAGCCGGTATGAAAATGGCTATCCTTTCATTATCCCAGCGGGTTTTCTGATTGAGCCGTGTTTTTCCCCGGTCCAGTTTCATACCAAACGCTCTCAGACGATATTCAGCAGATTCGCCATCCGCATCGAGCATCACAACTAGCGCTATGTTCTGATAATTTTTCTTTTTGCGATATTCTCTCACCAGATCAGGATAATGTCTGATTACCGACCCATTGTTCCGGCTTTTCACATTCCCGAAGTCAAGTATGTCGCGTTTATTCAGACCCTGACATATCAGGTACTCCCGGATAAACCGGTGATGAGCAATATCCTCACATAAAATTGTTACCCGAAATTTCCTCAGTTTACTCGTCATAAATCCATCCCAGTTCAATCAGTCTCGCTACTGACATTCCCGCATCCTCACTGTCGGTTATTCTCTGAATTCTGACATGCTTGTTTTCCGGTCGGGAAAACCAGAAACCCGCGCTGCCTGCCAGGTAGTTGATAATCCGGGGATGATGCGAAATCAGAATGATCTGAAGCGGAATATCCTCCAGTCGGTCAAACAAAGTGTCCAACCAGGGTTGAATTTCCGGCAGGGCGAGAAAACTTTCCGGCTCATCAACACATAGTGTGTTCCCGTGTTCTGACAGACAATACAGGAGCGTGTATAAGGCAATCAGAACCCGCTGCCCGTCAGACAGTTCGTCAATCCTGAACATGGTATTATCCGTAAATTCCGCTTTGAGAATTTTGGCCTCCCCCGCTCTTTGAAATCTGAAAATATCGAAACCGTCAATCACCTTCTTTAATTCAGCTTCCAGCATGCTTACTTCGCGGCGGTATTCATCGGCAAGATGATCAAACCAGTCCGCATAATCTGACAGATTCCATGCCGGACGCGTCCGGGCCTCGCGGGTTTCCGCATGCATGACATGCGGATCAATACAGGCGACAACCAAGTGTTCCAGATAGTTTTTGAACCATCTGAGCTTTTTGTTATCATGTCTCTCCTGAATGATATAAAGACCTGAACGGGTCCAGTCAAAAGGCAGTGCCATTCCGGGATGGTCAGGGTTGTCATTATAGAGATGGGCCGCACTGACGGACGCGCCTGTCTCATCGGTTTCAATTTCAAAGCGGTAAAGCGGCTGTGCATTAAAAAACAGGGATTCATTTCTGATTCGTGTGACCTGCCGCTTTGAAAAATGTTCAACTTCAAGCGAATAACGATATGTCCCTCCATTGCCTGAGACATCAAGTTCAACTTTCTGAAGCAGAGAATCCCCCCGCCATCGTGTCAGAGATTCATTTTTGAACAAATCAGGAATCTTCTCACCGTCTGAAATGAGCCGCTGTATTATCTCCAATATGTTGAATATGCTGGTTTTCCCCGAACCGTTAGCCCCCAGCAGCAGACTGACTTTTTCAAGATGCAGTTCAAAATTGACAAAGCATCGGAAATTGTCTATGTAGATTCTTTTTAGCATATTTGTTCCTCATTCAGCCAAACCGAAATAAAAAATCCGATCTCCGGGAGTCACACCCAAATCGAGCGTAAAGCGCATCCTCTCCAGAAAGCCCCGGTATCCGAGAAGTACCGGGCCTTCCCACTCTTCTGAAACAAATGTGGTGCTTTCAACAGTCAGCTCATCTCCCTGTCCCGGATCCGTGAGCAGGGTGATGCTCACACGATGCAGTTCTCCGAAAATCGTGCCGAGTCTTGTACTCATGGTAAGTGAACTGATCGGCGGCCCCAGTTGTCCATTAGAAACCGGCTTCGTAGAGTGTAAGCACTTTCTGAGGTCCGCCAGGGGTATAGATCCGTTCTACCCCCTTTTCGTCATCAGAAGCATTTCGCCCGGATGAGTCGGTATGCGGATCATAGTTCCCTCCGAATGACTGTGGTCAGTCAGTGATAGTCTGTTATTTTCGTTCCTCCTCGAATTTGATGATTTCACGGTGTCAGGCTTTTTGCAAATAGCTCATGAGCTGATCAATGAACCGCGGACTGATACTCTCAGAGTTGGCCAGGCCGATTCTGTAAGCTGGTTGTCATTTCACCTTTGCCTCGATTTTCGCAAAAATGGCCTTCAACTCGGCAAGCGTTTTGCTTTCAAGCTCGTCCCGGGAATAGCCGGGGAGTCCGAGCAGACGCTGGGCCATCAGTATCTGACCTATCAGCACCCCTTTTTTCCTTCCGAGAATCTCTCCTTTTTCCATTCCGATACGTTCGGCAGTTGTCACATATTGCATTTTCCGTTCCTCCTCGATTTTGGGAAGAGACGCAGAGACGCCATCCGGGATTCTAATCCGCATATGCCGCATTGCTTTCTGTCAAATTTTTATAAATTCGGCTGATTCCCCTGAAGTTTGAATGAGTTCCGCAAAGATACGCTTTAGATCCTCAAGACTTTTACCCCTAAGCTGTTCCTTGAAAAATTCAGTCTGTCCGGCAAGCCGCTGGGCAATCAGTATTTGTGCGATTAATGTTCCCTTTTCTATTCCCTTTTCTTCCCCGATGCGTTCGGCAGTTGTAATATATCGCATTTTCCGTTCCTCCTCAAATTTGATAATTTCAGGGTGACAGACTTTTTGCAAATAGCTCATGAACCTATCAATGAACCGCGGACTGATACTCTCAGACTCGGCCAGGTCGATTCTGTAACATAGTTGTCATTTTATCTTCGCTTCAACCTCGGCAAAAATACGCTCCAACTCGGCAAGCGTTTTGCTTTCAAGCTCGTCCCGGGAATAGACCGAGTGTCCGAGCATACGCTGGGCCATCAGTATTTGACCGATCAGCACACCTTTTCCTAACCCTTTCTTTATTCCGAGAAGTTCTCCTTTCTCCATTCCGACACGTTCGGCAATTGTCACATATTGCATTTTCCGTTCCTCCTCGATTTTGGGAAGAGACGCAGAGACGCCATCCGGGATTCTAATCCGCATATGCCGCATTGTTTGCTTTTTGTCAAATTTTTATAAGTTCGGCTGATTCCCCTGAAGTTTGAATGAGTTCCGCAAAGATACGCTTTAGATCCTCAAGACTTTTACCCCTAAGCTGTTCCTTGGAAAATTCAGTCTGTCCGGCAAGCCGATGGGCAATCAGTATTTGTGCGATTAATGTTCCCTTTTCTATTCCGATGCGTTCGGCAGTTGTAATATATCGCATTTTCCGTTCCTCCTCAAATTTTATAATTTCACGGTGATAGGCAATTTCCAAATCCTCCGGCAGTCTCATGATCCAGTCAATGAAGAGATAGAGATTGAGGATATCGGATTTGTCCATGCCCCGCCTGCACAGTTCCTTAGTCAGTTCAACCTTGTAGCGGAAGCGTTTCCGGGTGTCCTTTTTTGTCTCCATGGTCCGCAGATGGGCTGCCACGACCACGGCAAACAGATTGTCCGATTCCGCAAGCTCCTTCAGCCGCTTTCTGTAAACAGGGATTTTGACCATTCGGAATCGGAGGTACATCCGGTCTCCCTACAGTTTGTGGGAATAGATGCAGATGCAACCAGTCGGGATTCTCATTCGCAAGATTCAACTCCGGAGCAACTGATGGTTTCATGCCATCTTCGCTTCAACCTCCGCAAAAACCCCCTCCAACTCGGCAAGCGTTTTGCTTTCAAGCTCGTCCCGGGAATAGACGGGATATCCGAGCAGACGTTGCGCCATCAGTATCTGACCGATCAGCATCCCTTCTTTCCTTCCGGTCACTTTTCCTTTTTCTATTCCGATACGTTCGGCAGTTGTAATATATTGCATTTTCCGTTCCTCCTCAAATTTGATAATTTCACGGTGATAGGCAATTTCCAAATCCTCCGGCAGCCTCATGATCCAGTCAATGAAGAGATAGAGATTGAGGATATCGGATTTGTCCATGCCCTGCCTGCACAGTTCCTTAGTCAGTTCAACCTTGTAGCGGAAGCGTTTCCGGGTGTCCTTTTTTGTCTCCATGGTCCGCAGATGGGCTGCCACGACCACGGCAAACAGATTGTCCGATTCCGCAAGCTC
>JAUCGI010000254.1 GCA_030378035.1 Desulfobacterales bacterium HSG2 | reverse complement strand
GGAGGCTCAACGCAGAGGTCGCGGAGAACGCGGAGACACGCGGAGATATCAGCGGACCGGAGCGGAGGATCACCGCCATCAGGCCGGGGAACACAGCCGGCCGGGGAGGACATTGTCTCAGGCACTGCCGGGCCGCTCCGACTCCCAACCCGGTGGGCGGCGGGGCGGAGGATCCGGGCGATTTCCTCCGCGTGACTCTGCGTGACTCTGCGTCCTCTGCGTTGAGTTCCGCTCAGACAGACAGACCATGGCGGGTCACTCTCCCGCTGATGTGATTGCCCGGCTGAAGCTCCCCGAATATATGCTGGAACTTTTATATGAAACATGGAGCGACAACGATGAAAATGAAGAAATATAGCCGTAATGACTTGGAAAACTTTATTGCTCATGAGAATGAAATCCTTGAGGAATGCGTTGGGCTGCTGAATCGCAGAATTCCGCTATCTGACTGGCCCGATGATGTGCGGGTTGCCTTTCTTCTGGCACTTCAGGCAGAGGGGGAAGGGAGAGAGGCATACAAAGCGTTCAGCACCGCCCGCCATTTGCACATTGACAGGCAATCCATGGGTTACAATGTGCTGAAGAATCCCACTTCCGCTCAACGCCGTTGTTCAGAGCGTATCCGTGCGGATCTGTCAGGATTGGTCAGACTCGGAGCGGGCAGTTATTTAAGTACCTAGCCATAAGTTTTTTGGCATTTCATATCTCACACAAAGGCACAAAGGCACAAAGAAAGGCACAAAGGTGAGAACAAAAGAATTTATGGCCAGGTACTTAGCTTCCGGAGAGCAGGCATGATCCTTCACCCCACATCACTTTTCATGCTTTTCATGCCTCTTGACAACTCCTGTCAGACAACTTATGATAAGATTATTATCCGTTCCAATATTTTTGGTCAGTTGCCAATGGTGAGTTGCTGACAACAAATAACAGACAACAATCAGCAGACAATTCTTATGGGAGAATGAACATGCAGTATCCTTTGGAAGAGAAGATCGGTGATCCGGACCTGCTTGTGGGCCGGGACAGGGAATTTGCAAATTTCAACAGATGGATCGCCAACATTCCGAAAAGGGCCTCCAAGTCGAGGGTGATCCTGGCCCGCCGGAAGAGCGGGAAGACCTCGTTTGTGCAGCGCATCTTCAACCGGCTCTGGAGTGAGAACGGGGAGGTGATCCCGTTTTATCTTGACATTGCGGAGAACAAGATATGGTATCCCCACCTCGCGATCAAATATTATCAGGCTTTTGCCTCGCAGTACATCTCCTTTCTGGAGAGAGATGAACGGCCGGTGCGGGAGCCGCTCTCTATGGAGGAGATCAGAGAGTACGGGATATCGAACTCAGTAAAGTCCTTTGTCAAAGATGTCGATCTTCTGACAAAGGAGAACAGGGAAGGGGGAATGCACTTTATGATGTGGGAGACCGCATGCGGGGCCCCCCATCGTTTCGCAAGTCTGTATGGCAAGCGGTTTCTGGTCATTCTGGATGAATTTCAGAATCTTGCCGCGTATGTGTATCCTGATCCGAATTATCAGACCAGTCCGATTGAGAGCATTCCGGGAAGCTTCCATTCGCTCTCCGAGTCCAAGATCGCTCCCATGCTGGTGACCAGCTCTTATGTGAGCTGGCTCATCGATATCGCCGGGAAGTATCTGGAGGCGGGGCGCCTGTCCGAAATATTCATGAATCCGTATCTCGCACCGGAGAAGGGTCTGGAGGCTGTTTACAGACATGCGGAGTGCTTCGGCGAGCCGATCACGAACGAGACGGCAGTGCTGATCAGCGAACTCTGCATGTCAGACCCCTTCTTCATCTCCTGCGTGATCCAGAGCAATTACGAGGAAAAGGATCTGACGACCGCGGAGGGGGTTGCGGACACAGTGAACCATGAGATCACCGACCGGCATTCGGAGATGTCCCTGACCTGGGGGGAGTACATTCAGCTCATGTTGTCCAAGGTGAACGACCGGCACGCGAAGATGATCCTCCTGCATCTCAGCAAGCACTCGGATCGGTACTGGACCCCGGAGGATCTGAGGGATGCCCTGCCTCTGGAGATCAGTGCCGACGCTATCCGGGAGCGGCTGAATCTTCTGGTTGAGGCGGACGTGATCGAGTGGGGAAGCTCCGATATCCGGTTCAGGGGGCTGCGGGACGGCACGCTGAACCTGATCCTGCGGAGCCGCTTCGAGCAGGAGATCGCCACGTTCACTCCGGCGGCCCCTCCGGATCTGAGGCGGGAGTTCCGGGAGGAGATTGAAAGGCTGAAGAAGGAGAGGGACTCTCTTCAGGGCGCGTTGAGCAACCTCACCGGCAAGGTCGCGGAGATACAGATCGCGTCCGCGTTCCGAAGCAGGAAACGCTTCGCCCTGTCCGAGTTCTTCGAGGGCGTCGGGGACACGGCCCGGCTGAACATCGTCTCCTCGAAGTGCGGCGTGCCCCTCCGGCGGGAGGACGGAAAGAAGATGGAACTCGACGTAGTCGCTGAATCGGACTGCGGCCGGGTGGCCGTTGTGGAGGTGAAGAAGAGGAAGACCCCGGTCGGCAAAACCATTGTCGAGGATTTCGCTGAGAAGGCGGACATCTTCTCGGAACAGAATCCCGACAGGACGGTCCTGCCGGCATTCCTCTCCCTGGGCGGGTTCAGAAAGGACGCGCTGAAGCTCTGCCAGACGCGGGGAATCGGGACAGCCGATAAAATTGAGCATTTCTGAACCAGTCCGAACGGGCAACCTCGCGGCAAATTGGTTCCCGATGAATATCCGACAGTAACAGCATACCTTGTCGCTGAGGATGACTTGTGAGAACTACACACAAAGCCCCAATGAATCGATCTGCCCGATCCGGCTCGCTGGGGATTGGCAAATCCCCAATGAATCTGATCTGCCCGATCCGGCTCGCGGGGGATTGGCAAATCCCCAATGAATCTGATCTGCCCGATCCGGCTCGCGGGGGATTGGCAAATCCCCCGCCATTCAGGGCGATTCGGATTTACCAATCCGAACTGGGCAGCCCCGAGATCGCGGGGGATTGCATTCCTCCCGGAGCAGGGGTCAACCGAGGTTGTTTACAACATCATCCGGAATGTCGGCATTGGTATAGACCTTCTGCACGTCATCGCAGTCTTCAAGGGCTTCCATCAGCCGGATCATCTGTTCGGCCTCCTTCCCCTGAAGGTTTGCGGTGGTTTTGGGGAGCATGGTGACTTCCGCCTCGGTATAAGAGATGGATGCGTTGTCAATCGCTTCTTTCACGGCTTCAAAATCTTCCGGAGCGGTGATGACTTCAAAATTCTCCCCGTCCTCCCGGACATCTTCGGCACCCGCGTCAATGGCGGCCTCCATGAGGGTGTCTTCGTCAACCGCTTTCTTTTCGATATTGATATAGCCTTTCTTATCGAACATCCAGGCGACGCATCCGTTTTCACCCAGATTCCCTCCCCTTTTGCTGAAAATATGACGAATATCCGCAACTGCCCGGTTTTTGTTATCCGTAAGGGATTCAATAAGAACCGCTGCCCCGGCCGGGCCGTATCCTTCATAAGTGCTCTCCTCGTAATTCACGCCCTCAAGCTCGCCGGTTCCCTTCTTGATCGCCCGTTCAATATTATCCTTGGGCATATTTTCGGCTTTTGCAGCCGCAATCGCAGTCCTCAGCCTCGGATTCGCGGTCAGATCTCCGCCTCCGCTCCGGGCCGCGACCGTAATCTCCTTAATCAGCTTGGTGAAAACCTTGCCCCGTTTGGCATCTGCCGCACCCTTTTTATGTTTTATGGTTGACCACTTGCTATGTCCTGACATCAGTCTCCTCCTTTTTCATCTTTCCAATGATGTAAATCTCCCTGCTCGCCTTTCGGCTGCTTTGCGGTTTGAAAATTTTATGTTTTTTAAAACCTGCTTTTACCGAGTGTAAAAAGTCCTGAAAATCCTCTCCCTGGAATATCTTGCAGACAAAGGCCCCTCCGGGTTTCAGCACATTATGGGCAATGGAAAGCGCGGCTTGGCAAAGGTTGAAAGAGCGCGCTGTATCCACATGCTTGTTCCCTGTTGTGGTCGGGGCCATGTCGCTGAGGACGACATTAAAATTCTTTCCAATGAATGACAGAAGCTCTTCATCCGGAGAGAGGACGTCGCCAATGCAAGTCCTGACATGGGGCGGGACCTGTATGGAAAGGGGTTTCAGGTCAACACCGATGACCCTCCCCTTCTTTCCCGTCAGTTCTGCCGCATAAAGAAGCCAAGAACCGGGAAAACATCCCAGGTCAAGAACTTTGTATCCTTTTTTTATAAGATTGTTTTTGCGCTGGATCTCCCGAAGCTTATAAACAGATCGGGCCGGAAATTTTTCCTTTTTGGCCCGGCTTGAAAGATGATCCTGCCATGGGTTGCGTTTCATTGGTTTATCCGTTTACGGTTTACGGTTTTGCGGTTTACGGTTTACGGTTTACGGTTTTGCGGTTTACGGTTTACGGTTTACGGTTTTGCGGTTTACGGTTTACGGTTTACGGTTTACGGTTTTGCGGTTTACGGTTTACGGTTTACGGTTTTGCGGTTTACGGTTTACGGTTTACGGTTGGCGGTTTACGGTTTACGGTCAACGGTCAACGGTCAACTGTCAACTGTCAACTGTCAACCGTCAACCGTCAACTGTCAACTGTCAACTGTCAACCGTCAACTGTCAACCGTCAACTGTCAACTGTCAACCGTCAACTGTCAACTGTCAACTGTCAACCGTCAACCGTAAACCGACTAAAATAATGCTTCAATCGCCTCTAAAACCGTCTTCACCCCCACGACTTCAATGCCCTCTGTTCCGGTCATCCGTTTTAAGTTGCTTGTTGGGATAAAACATTTTGTGAATCCCATTTTTTTGACTTCTGCCACGCGGGTGTCAACATGGGCGATGGCTCTGACTTCGCCGGTCAGGCCGACTTCCCCGAGGACCACATTGCCGTCCGGGACTGGTTTGTCCAAGAAGCTGGATGCAATGGCTGAAACAATTCCCATATCCACCGCGGGTTCATCCACTTTCACCCCTCCGGCCACATTCATGAAAATGTCATGGCCCATCAGACGCATCCCCAATTTTTTTTCCATCACAGCGGCAAGCAGCGCGACCCTGTTATGGTCAAGGCCCAGGATTGTTCTGCGCGGGGTTCCGAAGTTTGTGGCGCTGGCAAGGGCCTGGAGCTCGATCAGAATCGGACGCGTTCCTTCCATGCTCGCGGTCACAACCGAACCCGGCGCGTTTGAAGGCCGCTCCGACAGAAATACCGCGGACGGATTCACCACCTCTTCCAGCCCCTTTTCCTTCATTTCAAAGACACCGATCTCATTGGTTGACCCGAACCGGTTCTTCACAGCCCTGAGGATTCTGAACACATGGCTCCGGTCCCCCTCAAAATAAAGCACGGTGTCCACCATGTGCTCCAAAAGCCTCGGGCCGGCAATCGCCCCCTCTTTGGTGAC
>JAUCGI010000253.1 GCA_030378035.1 Desulfobacterales bacterium HSG2 | reverse complement strand
GCAAACGGTAGGTTCCCGCTTTTGTCAACCAGCTGAACCCTTCCGAAGTTTTTGAAGCCAACCAGTTGAGCTCACTCGGTAGCGGGAACGACGGGTGGTTTGGTGTGTGTTACCCGGAAAAAAAACCGCCCGTGTATTTTTTCCTTGATTTCCCGACAGAAATACAGATATTAAAGAAAGTGGTTTGAACTGACAAAAATTATCGTTAAAAGCAGAGGTGTCAGAATGAACACCGCACTGAAAATACCGGCAAACGCGGGGCTGGCTGACCCTCCCGCACTGAAAATAACGGAAACTGTGAGGCGGGCTGACCGTCCTGGCTGGATTCCGGCCGACATCATTTATGACTGGGACACCTGCCCATACGCTTATCAGACAGAGGAGAAACTGATGCCCGCGGGAGGACTGCACGGACAACTGCTCGCCTATATCATGGAAATTCTGAGGATCCCTCTTGAAAACCGGGAGCGGATGTTCCTGATGGACACATTCATGCTGTACAGAAACAGAAAAGGCATAAAACACCGCATTGCTCCAGACCTGTTGCTGATGCCCTTCCGATTCCCTCCGCCCTCCGCGTATGATCTGGACAGGGAGCCGCCGCCCCTCGCCGTGGTGGAAGTCACCTCTCCCAAAAGTCATCTGAAGGACCGGAAGGTCAATATCCCCTTTTACACCGGTCTGGGTGTTCCGACATATCTTGTCATCGACGCGGTCACGCCCCGGGCACAGTTGCGTAATCCCTTTGTATTGCACCTGTGGCGGAAGACAGGAAGGCGGGTCCGCAAGATACGACCCGATGCCGAAGGCCGTCTGCTGCTGCCGGAAATGAAAATAAGTGTCCGCGCCGAAGGGCAGCGTCTTATTTTCGCAGACAGCGTGACAGGCGAGATATTGCGCGACACAGGACAACTCTACATCGAAAATGAGCAGTTAAAAACGGCGGCCGAAACGGCCGAAAAAAAAGCCGTGAAAGAGCATCGACGGGCTGAAACGGCCGAAAAGAAAGCCGTGAAAGAGCATCGACGGGCTGAAACGGCCGAAAAGAAAGCTGTGAAAGAGCATCGACGGGCCGAAACGGCCGAAAAAAAAGCCGTGAAAGAGCATCGACGGGCCGAAACGGCCGAAAAAAAAGCTGTGAAAGAGCATCGACGGGCTGAAAGGGCTGAAAAAGAGGCAGAGAGACTGGCTGAACTGCTAAAATCCGCGGGGATTGACCCCGGACTTCCCAAGACTTGAACTGACAAAAATTATCGTTAAAAGCAGAGGCGCCTTATGGAGCTGTTTGGTGGGTTTCGCTTCGCTGCACCCACCTACATTCCGGGTATTTATTTTTTTGAAATCGGATTTCCAAAAACGTAAAGACTTAAAACTTATGAAACATTTATTCATCCTCTGTACAATTCTGATATTAATAATGGATACACTCTTCCCAAAAAGCGCGTCCTGTATCACCATCAAAGAAGAGGAAGAGCTGTCCCATGAATTTATGAAAATGGTTCGGAAACACTTTAAAGTGATTAGAGACCCGCTTATTGTAAATTATGTAAACGAAATCGGGCAGAAAATTGTTTCGGCTTTTCCTCCCCAGCCGTTTGAGTATCATTTCCATGTAATAAAGGATCACACCTATAACGCGTTTGCAGCCCCGGCCGGCCAAATTTTCATTAACAGCGGACTCTTTGAAGTCATGGAAACCGAAGAGGAGCTCGCTGGCATACTCGGCCACGAAATCGCCCACGCGTCCTGCCGACATATTTCCCAAAAAATAGAGCGGTCATCAAAAATCGGGCTGGCAACCCTTGCCGGTATCGCGGCAGGCATATTCCTCGGTGTCGGCGGCACGGCCGCCGATGCCATCAGCATCGGATCTATGGCAGCCGGTCAGTCAGCCTCTCTTGCCTACAGCCGTGAAAATGAAAGGCAGGCAGATCAGGTCGGACTGAAATATATGACCAAAGCCGGATACAGCGGTAAGGGACTGCTGGTGGTTCTGAAAAAAATCCGGGACAAAGAATGGTTCGGCGCCGATATCATCCCGCAGTACCTGACAACCCATCCCGCGGTAAATGAACGCATCACCTACATTGAGGGAAACTTGAAACTGGAAACCGGAAACCGGAAACTGGAAACCGCAAACCGCAAACCGCAAACCGCAAACCGCAAACCGCAAACCGAAAGTTTCAAATTTCAAAGAGCACACGCCCGACTCACAGCCATATACGGGGATGAAGATTCAGCTTTGCAGCGGTTTGAAACCCGGGTTCGTGAATATCCGGCAGATCCCGCGGCCAATTACGGATACGGACTGATTCTGGCAAAGACCGGCAATCGGAAAAACGCGGTGATCCATCTGAAAAAAGCATTGGCAGAAAAAGTTTTTGACCCCTATATTTTAAGGGATCTCGGCGTCATCTATTACCTTGACGGCCAGTATCAGGAAGCCCTGAATATCCTGGAAGGAGCCATAAGCATTGAGCCGTCCGATCCCGAAGGACTTTTTTTCCTCGGGCGCACCCGGATGGAGATGAAAGACTTTGAAGCGGCCGCGTCCGTATTTGAGGAACTCCTGGAAAAACACCCGGATTACAAACAGGCATTATATTTTATCGGGGAAGCTTATGGCAGACAGAAAAAATTCGGCCAAGCCCATTATCATCTCGGAATCTATTACAAAGAACGGAGAGAGTACAAAAACGCTGTTTTTCACCTCAAAAAAGCATTGCAGTATATAAAGGATGCAGATAAGAAGCTGGAAGTTGAAAAAATGTTGGAAGGGTTAAGGGGTTAAGGGTTAAGGGGTTAAGGGTTAAGGGTTTAAGGGTTAAGTTTTAAGGGATAGACCTTAACCCTTAACCCTTAACCCTTGACCCTCCTAACTCTTGTCAAACCGCAAAAACTGCATGGTAAATGTCCCCCGTCCCTGGGTTGCGGACCTGAGTGATGTTGAGTAACCGAACATTTTGGCAAGGGGAACGGTTGCCTTTATCATTTGCAGGCCCTTCTGAGCATTGATGGATTCAATCTTTCCGCTTCGGGAATTGAGATCGCCGATGACATCTCCCATAAACGCCTCGGGAACAAATATTTCCACATCCATAATCGGATCCAGGAGAAACGGCGCTCCTTTTGAAAGGGCCTCCTTACATGCCATGGACGCGCTCACCGTATAAGCCAGTTCCGTACCCGAAGTGTCCCTGTGTGACCCGCCGGTCAGAACGGCCTCCACATCCATCACCGGATAACCCATCATCGGACCGCTTTCCAGAGACTCCATGACCCCTTTTTTAATAGCGGGGATGAAAAGTTTCGGGATGGTCTCTTCCGTAACTGTTGGCCGGAACCTGTTGCCCGCGCCCCGGGCCAGGGGCTTCAGAGTCAGGGTGACTTCGCCGAAATGGTTCTGGCCGGCCACTTCCTTGTCAAATACCGACGTGGCCTCAGATTCGGCACCGATGGTTTCCCGATAAACCACCTGGGGTTTTCCCACATTGACACTGGTCTTGAATTCACGCTGCATCCGGCTGATGATGATTTCAAGATGAAGCTCTCCCATTCCGGACAAAATCGTCTGCCCGGTGTCTTTATCCTGCCGAACCCGCAGCGTCGGGTCCTCTGCCATGAATTTTTCAAGAACCCGGTTAAGCTTTTCCTGATCCGCGTGGGTTTTCGGCTCCACCGCAACCGAAATCACCGGTTCATAAAACTCAATCTGCTCCAGGAGAAGCGGATGCTCCGCGGAGCAAAGCGTCTCCCCTGTGGAAGAGTCCTTCAGTCCCACAATCCCCACGATACTGCCGGCCCCTGCCATGTCAAGCCGCTCCCGCTTGTTGGCATGCATCCTTAGTATACGGGAAAGTTTTTCCTTTTTATTACGGGCAGGATTAAACACATCCCCGCCGGCCATCATCTTCCCGCTGTAAATTCTGACATAAGAGAGCTTGCGCCCTTCTGTCATGGCGACCTTGAATATGAGGGCTGCAAGGGGATTCTTATCCTTGGGCGGACATTCAGAGATTACACCGGATTCGGGATGCGCTCCCTTGATGGGGGGAACATCGGCAGGACTCGGAAGGAACTGAACAATCGCGTCAAGAAGTGGCTGTATCCCTTTGTTTCTCAAAGCCGAACCGCACAGAATCGGGACAAATTTCAGATTAATCGCGGCCTTTCGTATCGCGGCAACAAGGATTTCCGGGGATATTTCAGCTTCTGACAGATACGCCTCTGCAATGTCATCATCCACTTCCGCGATGGTTTCAACAAGTTTTTCGCGGTATTCCTCTGCCTGTTCGCGGTAGCTTTCAAATATGTCCACCGCTGTGTAGGTGGCTCCCAGCGTATCATCATCCCAGACAATCTGTTTCATGTTAATCAGATCAACGACCCCGGTAAAGGTGTCCTCCGCGCCAACAGGCAACTGCAAGATCAGGGGCTTGGCCTCGAGTTTCTCTTCCATCATCCGGACAGCGCCGAAGAAATCAGCCCCCACCCTGTCCAGCTTGTTGATAAAGGCCATTTTGGGGACATGGTATTTGTCCGCCTGACGCCATACCGTTTCCGACTGGGGCTCCACTCCGCCCACCGCGCAAAAGACCCCGACCGCGCCGTCAAGGATCCTCAGGGAACGCTCCACTTCAATGGTGAAATCCACATGACCCGGCGTGTCAATGATCTGGATGTCGCTCCCCTTCCACTGGCAGGTTGTCACCGCGGAGGTAATGGTAATGCCGCGCTCCTGCTCATCCGGCATCCAGTCCATCACGGCCTCCCCGTCATGGACCTCGCCGATTTTATGAGAACGGCCGGTATAATAAAGGATGCGTTCCGTCACCGTCGTTTTACCAGCGTCAATATGAGCGATGATGCCGATATTCCTTATCTTTTCCAGTTTATTATTCTTTTTCATTGTGTCAACACCAGTATTAAGGACATGTAACTGAATAACTTTCCCATTTTCCTGCTCTATACCGTTAATTCCTAATTCCTAACTTGGCATCTTTCATATTACTTCAAAATAGTTCACACTTTTTCTGAGGAACAAACTCATCCGCGTCTGTCCGTTTGTCTGCGTCCCGCTGTTCCTTCAGAAGTGCCGACTGATAAATGAAGATGCCCTAACTTAAAAAGAATTTGGTTTTTTAAAATAATTTGTTTATGATGTCAAGAAGAAAACTATAGGGATTTCACATAAGAAGGGATTTGTTTCCCTTTGCCCGGCTCGGATTGACAAATCCGAGCCGGCAGGAAACTACAGGATCTCAACATAAGAAGGGGATTTGCTTCCCCTCGCCGGCTCGGATTGACAAATCCGAGCCGGCAGGAATTTCACATAAGAAATTTCGGCGTCTTTCATAAAAACTGAAAAGCAGTTTTGAACGATTTGGAAAATCGTTCTACAGGAAAGTTTTGCAAACTGTTTTGAACGATTTGGAAAATCGTTCTACAGGAAGTTTTGCAAACTGTTTTGAACGATTTGGAAAATCGTTCTACAGCGA
>JAUCGI010000035.1 GCA_030378035.1 Desulfobacterales bacterium HSG2 | reverse complement strand
CTCATTCACAATGCCGTTCAGTCCATGAAGGGCCGGGGAACGCTGGAGATTGCCGTGTCCCGGCAGGACCGGCATGTCGCTGTCCGGATCACCGATTCCGGATGCGGCATTCCCGAGGAGATCAGAGCACATATTTTTGAGCCGTTCTTCACCACCAGGTCTGCGGGAGAGGGAATCGGGCTGGGGCTGGACATTGTCCGAAAGATCACTGACAGGCATCACGGCACAGTCGAAATGGAAACCCGGCCGGGGAAAACCACATTCAGTGTGCTGTTGCCGTTTACAGAGACCTACACAAAGACCTACGAGGTTTTGAAAACCTCGTAGGTCTGATTGTGCAAAGGAATGAAAGAGAATGCGAATGAGAACTGTAGCACTGGTGTTTATCGGGGCAATGATCTGTTCCGGCAGCGTTTCATTGTTGGCTGCCTCCGAGGACATGAACAATCCGTCTGCCCAGGCAGAGGATTATTCCGAGGAACAGGAATTGGCATCTTTTAATGACCTGATTACAGTCATGGAAGAGACTACTGAGCTTGCTACCAAAACTAAGATAAATGCCGATTACGTCCCTGGCATGGTAACAGTATTAAGAGGTCTCGATCTGACTTCAATGGGTGTGCGAAACGCATGGGAGGCCATGGCCATGGTTCCGGGGCTGAATTTGAGCATTGACAATGCAGGTTTCCGTGCAATTCATGTCAGGGGAACAAGCAAAGTCCGTGGTACCGGCAATATCAAGATGCTTATAAACTCTGTGCCCATGAATGATCTCTTTAACGGAATGGCGGAATGGCTCCTGCATTTACCCATTGAAATGGTGGAACGTATTGAGTTTATAAGAGGACCGGGTTCGGCCATACATGGTGAGTTTGCCTACCTGGGTGTGATCAATGTCATCACCCGGGAAAATGACAACTCTGTTTACGGGAGATTCGGCAGCTTCCGCACCTATACCGGAGGCGGTAATTTTTCATGGGAATCTTCGGAAAATGATCTCAGGATAAACCTGAATGTTGCAGGCCATCAGACAGACGGGGCAGGTGTCAGTACCGGCCCTGACGTATTGCATGGCATGGACATGGGTAATATCTCCAATGCTCCGGGATCAACAGATGAGGCTGAAAAGCTGGGTACTGCTCTTTTGAAACTGGCATATAAAGATTTTTCTCTTATGGCCCTCTCATTCAGGAACAGAAGAGGAGAATATTTCGGCGCAGCGAATGCCCTGCCCCAGGATGATGGCGACTTTAATAACAAGTTTCTGAATCAGGCTGTTGAAATGCGGCAGTTTCTGGAACTGACCCGCTCTCTCGGGGTTGAAATGATATTGGGATGGCAAAAGAGGGAGGCGGCCATCGGGGATTATCAGCTTTATCCCCCGGGTTACTTGGGAGTTTATAGCGACGGGATGCGCGCAAAAGCCTATCTTGAGGAGGAATACTTCAGCGGCGGCATTGAAGTGTCTTGGAAGGGATGGGACAATCATCTCTTATTTCTGCAAATGTCAATGACGGACAAAGGGGTAGATAAAGCTTGGCAGGAAACCAACTATCATCCGCTTACTTTCGCGCCGCTCTCCTCCATGCAGCGATTTTCCGGCTCTGAGAGTATTGTAAAATCTGGCGAGGACCGACGGCGGTGGACTGTAACCATGCAGGATGAATTCCGATTCATTCCCCGACTGACTCTGACCATCGGGCTTCGATATGATCACTACAATGATGTGGGGGAGAGTTACACACCAAGATTTGCTCTGGTTTACCATTTCACGGACAGTCATATTTTTAAAGCCCAGTATGCCAGGGCATTCCGTCCCCCCAGTTTTGTTGAAATGTATACTATCAACAACCCGATAGTTATTGGCAATCCGAATATTTCCCCGCCTACCAGCAACAATTATGAACTGGGCTATATCTTCAGGAAGGACAGGACTGTCGGGAAAGCCACCATTTTTTATACGGAACTGGAAAAACTGATTGTTGTGGGAGCCGATGGTATTTACACCAATTCAGGCAAAGCCAAATTACAGGGAATAGAGCTGGAGTTTGAACATGGCTGGGAATCATTGAAACTGAGAGGCAATCTTTCTTATACAGATTCCAAGAACCTTGACACGGGCAATGATATTGCCGGTTCTGTAAAATGGTTGGCCAATCTCGGGGTGATCTGGCAGCCAATCAGCAACCTGGCCCTTGCCGCCCAGTTCCGATATGTGGGAGACAGAAACAGAGAGCATCAGGATAACCGGGACAATCTGGATGGTTACAAGACTTTGGACCTGACAGGATCGGTCTTTAATCTTGGCATAAATGGAATGACCTTGCGTGGCGGCATCAGGAATCTGTTTGACGAAGACATCCGTTATCCGGCCATGTTGACCACCGACTTCCTGGGAAATTCTTTTCCCACTTATTCGGAGGACTACCCTCGGCCTGGGCGGCAATGGTGGATTCAGCTTTCTTATACATTTTAATGGTATGGCAGATCATCTTAAATTTCTTACAAAGGAGTGAAAGACAATGCGAATGAGAATTGTGGCAGTGCTGACAATGATTTTCTTCGGCACTGTATTCTTGCATGCCGGGGCCGGCGAGACGATCCAACCTTCCCTCCAGGAAGAAGATTCTTCCGGGGAACAGGCTCAGGCATCCTTCAATGACCTGATTTCGGTGATGGAACAAACCACCGAAATTGCCACCAAGACCAAATTAAATGCCGATTATGTGCCCGGCATGGTCACGGTACTTAACGGAAAGGACCTGGAAGCACGCGGCGTCCATACCGTCAGGGATGCACTCCTCCTTGCCCCGGGAGTGGCTCCCGCCATGACTATACGTGGTGATATCATGGTGCGCGGTGTGGGCAAATGGATATCCGGAAAGGTTAAACTTTTGGTGAACGGGATTTCTGTAACAGATATTGTTAATGGCATCTTTGGCCTCCTTTTTGATCTGCCGGTCGAAATGGTGGAACGTATCGAGCTTATCCGGGGTCCAGGCTCGGCGCTCTATGGGGAGTATGCCTATACCGGGGTGATCAATGTCATCACCCGCAACAAAGGAGGAAAGGCTTTTGCCCGTTATGGCAGCTTTGACACATACACGGGCGGCGTTCTGCTCTCCTATGACAATCCTGGAGAAAAATGGTCAGCCAGTCTCAACCTGAATGGTTGGAAAAGCAATGGCGATGACATCCGGAGCGGACCGGATTATTTGGCTGTGCAGGAACAGGAATCCTTCGCACCGGGGCCCTCAAACGAGAAGAAAGAGCAGCAAAGCGCTTTCTTTACCTTGGACTATCATGATTTCTCACTCAGGGGCCAATACATACAGAGAGGGCTTGACATTCCGTTTGGACTGGTAAATGTTTTACCACCGCCAAAGAATCGCCTCGTATATGTTATGAGTCAGTACCTGCTTGAAGCAAAACAGGTATTTCAACTGTTTCCCAATTTTCAGGCTGTTCCAACAGTGGGGTTGTGTGAGACTAACGGGGATGTTGACAAGTCGTTTATCCAGCCATTCCCCACGGCCATCCGGCCCGTTTACGGCCATGGGATATGGGGCAGTTTTTATGTAAAAGACCGAAAATTATATGGAGGTGCGGAGTTTACCTGGAAGGGGTGGGACAGCCATATTTTTTCCTTAAATCTGGTATATTCTCACACCAGACTCGCTGACGCCTGGCAGGAATTCAACATTGATTTGGACACCAACCAGCCTCTCACCGAAATGCGACGTTATACAGGGGAACAGAACTTTCTCAGAGAAAATGTCAGCCGAAAGGTCTTAGGGGCTGCCATACAGGATCAGTTCAATCTCAGCAGACGACTCACGCTGACCGGTGGCCTGCGTTTCGACCATTATGACGATATTGGAAGCAGCCTGAGTCCCAGATTGGCGATTGTCTGTCGTCTCGACGACCATCATATCCTGAAGGCCCAGTTCGGTCTGGCCTTTCGGCCGCCCACCTTTGTGGAAATGTATTCAAAAAATTCGATTGCCCTGGGAAATCCTGACATCGGGGCGGAAACCGTTCGCACAGAAGAGGCGGGGTATATCTATCGGGATTCAGAAACGGTGGGACGCATTACCCTGTTCCATTCAAAGCTGAAGGATATGATCGAGCTTGTGGGAGGCAGATACCAAAACACCGAAGGTGCCGAACTGAACGGGGTTGAAGTGGAACTGGAAAGAAAACTGACCACCGAGTTCAAACTTGACGGCAACATCTCATATGTCAGAAGCAAAGACCTGGCCACCGGCCAGGAAATTGAAAATGCAGCTAGCTGGCTCGGCAACGTGGGACTCATATTTCAACCACTCAGGGATTATACCATGGCCCTGCAATACCATTATACGGGACATCGCCATCGCGCCCCCCAGGACATGCGGGCGAAACTGGGCAGTTACAATACGCTGGATATTACCGGAAGCGTTTTTAATGTATGGCAAAATGACCTGACCCTCCGGGCCGGGATCAGAAACGTGTTTGACAGTGCCGTGCATGAACCAGCCCCGGCTGACACCTATCCTGATGACTATCCTCGTGCTGGTCGGGAGTGGTGGATAAAACTTGCTCTTGAATTTTAGGGACATGGGCCTGTAGAACAATTTTGCAAATTGTTCGGCCTGTAGAACAATTTTGCAAATTGTTCGGCCTGTAGAACAATTTTGCAAATTGTTCCGGCCTGTAGAACAATTTTGCAAATTGTTCCAAACGATTTGGCCTGTAGAACAATTTTGCAAATTGTTCGGCCTGTAGAACAATTTTGCAAATTGTTCCTGAACGATTTGCAAAATCGTTCTACAGTGAATGCCAATTTGGAATTTGTTTGGCCTGTAGAACAATTTTGCAAATTGTTTGAAACGATTTGCAAAATCGTTCTACAGTGAATGCCAATTTGGAATTTGTTTGGCCTGTAGAACAATTTTGCAAATTGTTCGAAACGATTTGCAAAATCGTTCTACAGTAAATGCCAATTTGAAATTTGTTTGGCCTGTAGAACAATTTTGCAAATTGTTCGGAACGATTTGCAAAATCGTTCTACAGTGAATGCCAATTTGAAATTTGTTTGGCCTGTAGAACAATTTTGCAAATTGTTCCAAACGATTTGCAAAATCGTTCTACAGTAAATGCCAATTTGAAATTTGTTTGGCCTGTAGAACAATTTTGCAAATTGTTCCGAACGATTTCGCCTGTAGAACAATTTTGCAAATTGTTCCTGAACGATTTACAAAATCGTTCTACAGTAAATGCCAATTTGGAATTTATTTGGCCTGTAGAACAATTTTGCAAATTGTTCCGAACGATTTGCAAAATCGTTCTACAGTGAATGCCAAATTGGAATTTATTTGGCCTGTAGAACAATTTTGCAAATTGTTCCTGAACGATTTGCAAAATCGTTCTACAGTGAATGCCAAATTGGAATTTATTTGGCCTGTAGAACAATTTTGCAAATTGTTCGGAGCGATTTGGAATTTATTTGAAATTTGGTGTTTACAATTTATTATTTCCGGTTTATCATGGAGCAATTGTGAAACAATTATTACTGACAATCTCCTTACTTATCTGCCTGCTTTTGTCATCAGATTCCCTGTCCCAGGGAATGGAGCAAAGCACGCGGGACCGTGTCTGGCTGGGGTTGCAGATGTTCCCGGCCCTGGTCGGCGGAAACATGGATATCCGTACAAAGCTGGATTCGGGAGGAAAACTGTTATTGCTGGTTGTCTTTCAGAATGATCGCGTGTGGGCCAAAAAAATGGCTGAATCCCTTGACAAGAGAGTGAACAATATTTATAAATATCCCATACGGACAGACATTACCGAAGATATCGACTTTAAAGCGTATAACCCTGGCCAGGTGGCCGGCGTCTTTGTTTCCGAGCAACTCTCCCCGGACCGTCGCACCCGCCTTGTCCGTTTCGGAATCAGGCACAGGATCGTTATCTTCTCACCCTTTGTCAAAGATGTGGAAGAAGGCGTGACCGCAGGCCTGCATATTTCCACCCAGACAAGACCTGCCCTGAATCTCACCACAATCAGAAAATCAGGGCTCCGAATGAACAAACTTTTTTTCAAAGTGGCTAAGACTTATGAATAAATCATATAAAATAATACCCACTCGTCTGACAACCCGTATTTTTCTGATCTTCTGCATATTTGCCGGCCTCGTGATATGCTCTGCTTTCTTTTACTGGCGTGTGGTGATTTTTAACATTCGCACAGCCGAACAGACGAAAATCGATCTTCTGGTGCCTTTATATGCCAGACAGGCGGCTGCCATTCTGGAAATCACGGATTCGGCCAAACGGAGTATCATGCTTGAACAACTGACCGGCGAGATCATGCTCTCCCTGGACCCGGTCACAGGCAGGCCCCTGTTCGAAGGTGTGGAACTGGAGACGGCCGACGGCAAAAAAATCGTGGAACGGCTGCCGGACGCGGGTTTTTCAGGATTTATGTCTGAGGCACTGATAACCTCCGAACAGATGCAGATTCCCATCGGTCTGTTTCGCCTTTATTACAGCGGAAATTTTTTCGATCATCTGCGCAAGGACGCCCTTGCAAAGCTTTTCCAATGGTGCGGCGGTATCATGGCCGCACTGATTCTGGTATGGCTTCTGGCGGTCCGTCTGCTCAGACCCCTGACCGATCTGTCTGCCGCATTAAGGGGTTGGAATATAAGAAAAAAAACTCACAAACTACCTGTTTTGAAGAAGTGGGCGAGCGAGGAGATCAGGCGGGTTCACGGCGCCATGGATGATCTGCTGGAGGAGCTGGAAAAGGAGCGGGATCTTCTGGAAGACCGGGTCAGAGAACGCACAGCCGAGCTAAATCATGCCAAAAAAGCGGCCGAAGCGGCCAGCGCTGCCAAAAGCGAGTTTCTGGCCAATATGAGCCATGAGATACGCACCCCTCTGAACGCCATTGTCGGATTCAGCCAGATTCTGATAAACAAGACAAAAACCATGCCCTTTCCCGACAAGTTTCGGAATTATCTGAAAAATATTCAGTACAGCGGCCAGGCCCTCTCCGAGCTGATTAACAATGTTCTGGACATTTCAAAGATCGAGGCAGGCAAAATGAAGGTTTCAATCGAACCTCTCAACCTCAGAATCCTGGTCCAGAGCATTTATCAGATCAACAAAGCACAGGCCCTTGAAAAAGGCATCTCGTTTCAATATGATTTTGATTCCGGACTTCCTGAAATTATTTCCTCAGATCGCACCAAACTGAATCAGATTCTTATGAACCTGATCGGGAATGCTGTCAAATTCACACCGGCAGGCAAGGAAATTCGGGTCCGGGTGATGAAAGACGGGGATCACTTTATCCTTTTCAAAGTGACCGATCAGGGAATCGGGATTCCCGAAGATCGGCAGGATCATATTTTCGGCGTGTTTGAACAGATCGACAGCAGCGTCACCCGCAAGTTTGGCGGCACAGGACTGGGGCTGGCCATCACCAAAAAAATGACGACGCTGCTCGGAGGTGAAATCCGGGTCCGAAGCGTCCCGGAAGAAGGTTCTGTTTTTTCTGTCAGACTTCCCCTGATAATACCGGCAGAACAGATGACAGAACAGCCTGAGACAAATCCTGATGATTTTCATTTTCTTAAAGAGAGCCGGATCCTGCTTGTCGAAGACAATCCCATAAATCAGGAGATGACACAGGCGTTGTTTCATGACCTGGGATTGGAGATCGAGCTGGCAGACAATGGCCGGGAAGGTATCGAAAAAACCTTGGAGATCATACCGGACCTGGTATTAATGGATATACACATGCCGGATATGGACGGCATAACCGCAACCAGGCATATTCGAAGTTGCCCGGAAGGGGCTGACATTCCCATTATTGCCCTCTCTGCAGACGCGTTTGCAGAGCAGCAGCGCAAGGCAAAATCTGCCGGAATTACGGAATACCTGACCAAACCGCTTAATTTTCAAAAGCTGTATCCTGTTTTAACCAGGTATCTGCGCCAGGAGCCGCAGCATATCACGGCAGCCAGAGGCAAAGAAACTCAGCCCTCTGCCGCTTTGCCCGAATCTCTTGAGAAACAGTTGCTCCGGGAATTTGAATCGCTTTCCCGAAAGCCTTTTTTCGATGCGGCCGCGCTTACGGATCAGACTGCAAAAATGATCTCCGTATGCAAAGATTTCGACTCGCCATATCTGTCAGTTCTCAGGAAAATCGAAGACGCTGTCTTTGCATCTGATGAAGAACAGTTTTATCTCTTAATCAAGGAGGCGCTTAATGACTAAAATTCTTATTGTTGATGATGAACCCCTGACAGTTCAGCAGGTCAGAGATTTAATTACGGGCTTCGGTTACAATTCCAAGTTCGCGCTTAAACCGGGATACCTGTTTCCGCTCCTGGAACAAGAGGGGTTTGATCTGATCCTGTTGGATATCAATATGCCGGAAACAGATGGGATCACGTTGCTCAGACAACTCAAAATGCACCCGGAATATCAGGATATCCCGGTAATTATGCTGACTGGTATGGCAGATGACCAATTGCTGGCAGATTGTCTCGAATGCGGCGCCGCCGATTTTATCAACAAACCGATCCGGGCGATAGTCCTCAAAGCCCGGATAAGGGCCGCCCTGACAAAACAGGGATACATTCGGAAAATTGAGCAGCAGAAAGAAATCCTGGAACAGCAGACAGAGGAATTGAAAACATACCGCAAACATCTTGAGGATCTGGTCAGAGAGCGCACCGCCAAACTTCGGGAAGAAATTGATGAGCACAGGCGAACAGAAGAATCTCTGCAAAATGCCTATAAGGAACTTCAAAACACTCAGGCCCAGCTTGTTCAGTCGGCCAAGCTTGCTTCAATCGGGGAGCTTGCCTCAGGCATGGCCCATGAGTTGAATCAGCCTCTGACAGTTATCCGTATGACTGCCCAGATTACCCGGCGAATCCTTCTGAAAAACGAATCAGATTCTGACAAACTGAGGAAAGAGATTGAAATGATTGAAAAAAACACCGGGCGCATGATGAATATCATTAATCACCTCAGAATCTTTTCCCGTCAGTCACAGCAGGAATTATCCCCTGTGAATATTAACGAAGTCATTGAAAACTGTTTTCTGATGATCGGTGAGCAATTGCGACTTCACAGCATAGAAATCAGGAAAAAACTGAACCCGGACATTCCGAAGATCACAGCAGACGCAAACCAGTTGGAACAGGTTTTTCTTAATCTGCTTACCAACGCCAAGGACGCGATTGAAGAGAAAAGGACGCGCTCGGAACCTCTCTCGCAGAATACGGAACGCATTGAGATCATAACCGGCGTTTCCGAAGACCGGAGAAGTCTGGAAATATTGTTTAAGGACATGGGCACCGGCGTTTCTTCTGAGAATGCGGACAGAATTTTCGATCCGTTTTTTACCACCAAAGCCGCGGGTAAAGGCACGGGGCTGGGACTTTCCATCTCCCATGGCATCGTCACGAATCATAAGGGGAAGATCGAGTTGGCCGAAACCGGACCGGCCGGAACGACCTTTCGCATAATACTACCCTTGGAGGAATCATGAATGAAAAAATTTTACTCGTAGATGATGATGAGATTCAACTGAAAATCCTCTGTAACATATTATCAGAGGAGGAAAATTATAGTATCAGTGCCGCCAAGTCGGGTCGGGAGGCTGTTGATCTTCTCAGAACCAAACCTTTTGGTGTGGTGATTCTGGATTTGTTGATGCCGGAAATGGACGGATTTGAAGTCCTGGAGAGAATCAAAGAGATAGATGAAGATGTTCAGGTCATCATTCTTACCGCATACCCCAGCATTGAAAATGCAATAGAAACATTAAAAGATGACAAAGTTATTGATTTTCTTGTCAAGCCGATAGAACTACCTGAACACCTTTACATCACTGTAAAACGAGCCTTGGAGTGTCGAAAGCTGCGTCTCGAGAACAAAACCCTTCTGAAAAATCTGGCAGACGCCAACGCCGCCCTGGAACTCCGGGTCGAAGCTCAGTCCGCTGAATTGAAAGCTTCTCATGACCAACTTCGGCAAAAGTATGAAGAACTTAAAAACACACAATCCCAGCTAATTCAGTCGGCAAAAATGGCCTCTGTCGGAGAGCTTGCCGCAGGTGTGGCCCACGAGTTAAACCAGCCCCTAATGGTTATCCGCATGACTGCCCAGATTATCCGGAGAATCATTCAGGTTGATCTGAATGCTGATGAGCTGGCAAAACAAACCGAATTCATTGAAAGAAACACCGAGCGGATGATGAATATTATTGACCACCTGAGAGCCTTTTCCTCTCAGTATCAGTCAGAAATTTCTCTTGTGGATGTCAACGCTGTCATGGCAGACTGCTTTCTGATGGTCGGTGAACAGCTTCGCATATCTGATATCAGGGTGAAAAAGGAACTGATGCCGGACTTTCCCAGGGTCAGAGGGAACGCCAACCAACTGGAACAGGTTTTTCTGAGCCTGATCACCAATGCACGGCATGCCATTGAGGAAAAGAGAGAGAAGTCGGGAGATGATTCTCAGAAACCGGAACAGATCAGAATCGTGACCCGGGTTTCCAAAAAGAGCAGCACCGCTCAGATACTGATCAGGGATACAGGCGCGGGTATTTCCGATGAAAATAGGGGGAGAATTTTTGATCCTTTTTTCAGCACCAGGAAAATAGGCGCGGGGCTGGGACTCTTTGTTTCCTATGGAATTATCAAAGAGCATCAGGGAAAGATCGAGGTGACAGAGACCGGCCCCCGGGGAACAACTTTTCGGATAAAGCTTCCTCTGCCGAATTCGGCAGGATATGATGAAGCGTATGTAAATAAATACAGGCCGGACGGGATTTGCAATCCCGTCCGCAATGTTTCCGCATCACCGGAACGGTCCGGACGGGTGTGAACTTAGAGATCAGGCCGGACGGGATTTGCAATCCCGTCCGCAATGTTTCCGCATCACCGGAACGGTCTGGACGGGTGTAAACTTAGAGATCAGGCCGGACGGGATTTGCAATCCCGTCCGCAATGTTTCCGCATCACCGGAACGGTCTGGACGGGATTGCAAATCCCGTCCGGCTTGGGGGGATAAAGCTTCCTTCAGGCCGGACGGGATTTGCAATCCCGTCCGCAATGTTTCCGCATCACCGGAACGGTCTGGACGGGATTGCAAATCCCCGTCCGGCTTGCGGCTTGGGAACTTGGGGATCAGGCCGGACGGGATTTGCAATCCCGTCCGCAATGTTTCCGCATCACCGGAACGGTCCGGACGGGATTGCAAATCCCGTCCGGCTTGGGGGGATAAAGCTTCCTCTGCCGAATTCGGCAGGATTCTGATGAAGCGTATGTAAATAAATAGAAGAGGCAAGAAATGAATGAAAAAATTTTAGTCGTAGATGATGAACCGGACATTTTGGAAAGACTCGAAACCGTTCTGTTGTATGAACATTATAATGTCAGAACCGCATCCTCCGGCGAAGAAGCGCTTGAAATTTTTCAGACCGAACCTTTTGATCTGGTAATTGCCGATATAAAGATGCCGGGAATGAGCGGCCTGGAACTTCTGAAGCGTCTGAAACAAACGGATGATTATGTTGAGGTTATTATCCTTACGGGATTTGCCACTGCTGAAAATGCCATAGAAGCATTAAGAGAAAACAAAGCGTTTGATTTTCTGACCAAGCCCCTCAAAGAGATTGATGAGTTGTACATCAGAGTGAGCCAGGCTTTGGGAAAGCGCAGATTGCGTATGGAAAACAGGAGGCTTTTAAAAGATCTGAGACAGGCAAATGCCGATCTGGAACGCCGGATTGAGATATTTAATCTGGAAATGTCCAGGGCAAAAGATATCTATAACCTGATTCTGGCGCCTCAGTTGCCCGTCATGGCGGGTGTGGAAATTCATGGGAGATGTATTCCCGCGGAACTTGTCGGCGGCGACGTTTTTGAAGTCCTGAAAGCGGATGAAAGACGTCTTCTCATCTTCCTTGCCGATGTCACCGGTCACGGAATTCCCGCAGCCATGACAGCCAACAACCTGAAAATACTCTTCAGGGAAGCTTTGAAAATAAACGCCGATCCTGCCGCAATATGTAAACATCTGAACAGGATATTATGCTGGATCAGCCTCCCGGATGACGTGGTTGTTGCTTTTTGCGGACAGATTGATTTGGAATCCATGACATTGAATTACTATCTCAGCGGTCTGCCGTCTCCTGTCATCATCAGAGACAATGAAAAGATATGCCTGAAACCCACCGGGCTGCCGCTCGGCGCTTTTGAGGATTTGGTTGTTGAGTGCGAAAGTCTCAGACTTGAAAAAGACGATCTGCTTATTCTTTTCACAGACGGAATCACCGAGGCAAAATCGGAGCGTGGCGAATTTTTCGGACATAAAGGCGTGGAAAGGAGCATTGGAGAGACAAACAGCGCGTATGATGTGGTTAATCGCATTGTAAGAGAGGCTTCCCTGTTTCAGCAAAAAGATACGTTTCAGGATGATGTCATTGTCGCGGGCGTCGGTTTTTGCGGCAATTCTTCCAAAATGATATGGAACACCTTTTGCGGGCCTGACAAATGTATTTTTAAAATGCAAACAAAATTTCTCAATATTGATGAAGCGTTCCATCGTATCATGCATAATATTGAAGAGAGATCAGGTGTGGACTTTGAGAGAGTGAAAATCGCATTCTTTGAGCTTCTGATGAACGCCATCGAGCATGGAAATCTGGAAATGTCAGGCTTGAAGGAATTAATGCAAGATAATGATTCGGAAGAATATCAGAACATATTGAAGGATCGGTCAAATTCGGACAAATACGGTGAGAGATTGATCCGTGTGGAATATATGTTCGACAGCGATCATCTGGAAATTTCGGTGGAAGATGAGGGCGGCGGATTTGATCCTCAGTCGGTTCCTGATCCGACTCATAACGGCAATAACACCCGGTTGTCCGGCAGAGGCATCTTTCTTGCAAAAATGAATGCGGACTCACTCAAATACAATGCCAAAGGAAACAAAGTCACTTTGCTTTACAGGCTGCAAAAATGAGCAAAGATTCCGACCCGCCATATCTGTCAGTTCCCAGGAAAATCGAAGACGCTATCTTTGCATCTGATGAAGAGCAGTTTCATCTCCTGATTATAACGAGGCTCCGAGACCTGTCATTCCGGGCAAAAATGATAAAAATCGGCAGGATTTTTATCATTTTTGACCCGGAATCCACCCGCCCCCAAAAGGCGTTATAATCAGTCATCTCTTAATCAAGGAGGCTCTCAATGAGTAAAATTCTTATTGTCGATGATGACCCCCAGACAATTCAGTTGATCAGACATTTAATTACGGACTTCGGTTATCGTTCCAAGTTTGTGCTTAAACCCGAATATGTGTTTCCGCTGCTGGAACAGGAGGCGTTTGATCTGATTCTGCTGGATATCAATATGCCGGAAACCGATGGGATCACGTTGCTCAGACAACTCAAAACGCACCCGGAACATAATGCGGTTCCTGTCATTATGCTGACCGGGGAAACCAGCGAAGAATCGTTGGCCAAGTGTTTTAATATCGGCGCGATTGACTACATTACCAAGCCGATCCGGGATCTGGTTTTTGAAGCGCGAGTCAGAAACGCCATAGCAATCCGGGAGTCCGGAAAATCGCTGGAGCGGGCCAAAACAGAAGCTGAGGCAGCAAACCGCAGCAAATCCGAATTTCTGGCGAATATGAGTCACGAAATCCGAACGCCCCTGAATGCGATTATCGGCATGACCGAATTGCTGACGGACACGGATATGGACAGCCGGCAGAGCCATTTTGCCCGGATTATTATGGCAGAGAGCAATTCCCTGCTTCACCTCATCGATGACATGCTCGATTTTTCCAAAATTGAAGCGGGGAGACTGGAATTGGAGTCCATCCCGTTTAATCTGAGAAGCCTGATCGAAGACTTGGCAAGCTCCCATAGCATTGCAGCCGAAAACAAGGGGCTTGAGCTGATCTTCTTTATTTCGCCGGATGTCCCTGTTCAGCTTACAGGCGATCCCCACCGCCTCAGGCAGGTGCTGGCAAACCTGCTCAATAATGCAGTCAAATTTACCCACCAGGGTGACATATATCTCAAGGCAGAAATTGCGAAAGCCGTGGGAAATCATGTGAAACTCCGGTTTTCAGTGCAGGACACCGGCATCGGCATCCCCGAGGAAAAGCAGGCAAAAATTTTTGAAAGTTTTACCCAGGCCGACGGCTCGACCACCAGAAAATACGGGGGCACCGGTCTGGGAACCGCCATATCCAAACGCCTGGTTGAAGTGATGGGAGGAGAAATCGGGATGCACAGTGCGGAAGGCAGGGGAAGCGAGTTCTGGTTCACGCTGGATTTTCTCAAACAGACAGATATGACGATATTCCGGGAGCGGGAGTTTGCGGATCTGTCGGGTCTGAATGCCCTGGTGGTGAGTCCCAATGAGCATATACGGTTTATTCTCAGTGAATATCTGCAAGCCTGGTCGTGTGTCGTGAAATCAGCATGCAGCGGAGAAGAGGCGCTGTCGGTTCTCAGAAACCCGGCATATCCCCTTAACCTGATTTTGACGGAAATCCGGATGATGCCGACAGACGGATTTACGCTGGTCAGGGAAATCAGAAAAATCGAAGCATTGGCGAAAATACCGGTTATAATGCTTGCAACCATAGGCAGAAAAGGAGAAGGGCGGAAATGCAGGGAACTGGGAATAAAGGGATATTTGAGCAAACCCGTCCGACTCTGTTATTTGTACAAGACCATCAGTTCTGTCACAGGGCTGTCAGACCTGTCAGAAGAAGACGAGCAGGCAGGCCCCCGGCTGGTGACTCGCCATACGATTGCCGAGCCGCTTCGGAAACAGTATAAGATTCTGGTGGTTGAAGACTATTCGACAAATCAGCAGGTCGCTTTGAGACATCTGCACAAAGCCGGATATCAGGCCGAGCTGGCAGAAAACGGACAGCAGGCGGTGGATGCTTATAAAAAGCGGCATTATGATCTTATTCTGATGGACATTCACATGCCTGTCATGGATGGCTGTGAGGCAGCCATGATCATTCGCGGGATGGAGAAATCTGTCAGCGGGAAAAGCGGAACAGAGGATGCCGGGCGAAAAAAAAGGATTCCGATTATTGCCATGACAGCGCGCGCCACGATAGCAGACAGGGCCGAATCTCTGGAAGCCGGAATGGACGCTCATATTGCCAAACCTCTGAAGCGGGAAAGATTTCTGAGCGTGGTGGATCAGTGGCTCATATCTGATTTGGGAGATACATCTGTTCCCTCCCTGATGAACCGGACCGAAGAGGAAAAACCGATGGATTTCAGACAGGCTGTTGAGGAATTTGAGGGAGATAAGGAATTTCTGACGGATGTGGCGGAAGAATTTCTGAGGAACGTGCGCGCTCAGATCAGAACGATTCAGCAGGCGATTGACGCCGGAGACTCCGGAACAATCAGAAAAGAGGCGCATTCCATTAAGGGAGGAGCGGCAAATCTGACAGCAGTTCCTCTTTCCAGGATTGCCTCGGAACTGGAAAGCGCGGGGGAGTCAGGTGACATGAACCAAAGCAGGAATCACCTGAAAAAACTTCAAGATGAATTTGCCCGTTTGAAAGATTATATCACAGCCATCATATAAGGGGACTCTGAAAACCGTGAACGTGAACGTCCCCGTGAACGTGAACGTGCCCGTGAACGTGAACATGCCCGTGAACGTGAACGTGAACGTGAACGTGAACGTACACACGCACTCGTGAACATGCGTCCGCTACACGGACATGTGTCGTGTACGAGCATGTGTACAAGCACGTTCACGTTCACGGGCATGTTCATGTTCACGTTCACGGGCACGGCACGTTCACGTTCACGGGCACGGGAACTGTCTCCCCAAAAGGCGTTATAATCAGAGATATTTTTCATAGCTGTTTATTCTGAAACAGTTCCTTAAGATCAAATCCGATATTGTTTATGGCGTCAACCAGCTTTTCCTTGGTAAACGGTTTTACAATATATCCCTGGCATCCCTCATAAAATGACGGTATTACATTGGCCAGACCGGTTGCTGTAACCACCAGCACTCTCACCCCCTTTCCAAAGGGAATTTTTAATTCGGACTCTTCCCATTCCCGCATATTTTTAAGGGTTTCTATGCCATCCATATCAGGTAACAGAACATCCATGATAATAAGATCATAAGGATATTCTTGTTTGTGGGAGCGTTTGAAGGTCTCCATGGCTTCTTTCCCGCTGACCGCCAAGTCACACTCCCCGAATTGAGATAAAATCTTCTGAGCCTTTTTCCTGCTCACAACCTCATCATCTACAATTAAAATTTTCATCTTGCCGACTCCTTGCTGTGATATGAACATTTCTGACTTGTCCGTTGTTTGTTGTCAGCAACTCACAACCGGCAACTGACCACAAACAACTGACCCCCTCATCGTTCTCAGTCTCCCGGGAATATCCCATTTTCTCATAAAAACAGCCACACTTCCCGGGACCATATCCTCCCACGGTTCCCGGCTGATCATCCGGTTTCGGATGTCACCCGCGCTGATCCCCTTCTTATCCGGAGTGACTTCCCACAGAACACGGGGGGTAAGTCCCAGTGATTTGAAATACGCGAGTTTCTGTCTGCCCCAGTCATCGTAAATGGTGAGGAAAAACACGGCATCCAGCGGCACATAATACTGATAGCGTTCCGGCATGCTGATCGGCAGCGGTACGATGGAAAACCGGCCCGGGTCTAATCCGGCCTCTTCCAGAGCGGCTCTTATGAGAACATAGCGTTCATAATAGGTCAGGGGATTTGCCAAAGGATCGCTTCTCACCGGGTCCGCAGCCTCATCTCTGGTCATCAGAGGGTCCGGGTTGGTAATTCCTACGATAAGATGTTCGCAAAACTCTTTTCCCGCGAGAATATATTTAAGGTGGTCGTTATGCAATACCTGAAACCGGCCGTGAATCACGCCGGTCTCATAATGAAACGTCTGTTGTGTGGACATTGTGTGTAATCCCTCTAATTATCCATCCGGAAAGGATGCTTTTAATTGTGACTGAAGAACTTCCGGAGAGCACGCATAATCCTTACTTACTTACCCATAATCCTTGCAGATTCACGGGATTTGCCGAATACGAAACGGTTCATAATTTCCGGGCCAGAAGGGCTGATCAACTGGCATGTCCATAAGTCCATGAAGTTTGCAGCGGTCCAGATGGTTAAGCATCAGATACATCAGTTCCCTGCCCCGGACACATCCCAGCGCGCCCCCTCCCGCGCTGATTTCATCAAACCGCCGCACATGGTCCCGTCTGACACCCTTGCCGTGAAAGAGCAGCGGCACGGTTTCGCCTGAATGAACAAGGGGGCCCGAACTCGGGGTCGAGTGGTCGGAAGCGATAATGACAAATACTTGGGGATCATCCGTGAACACTCGGATTGCCTGGCCAATGCCTCTGTCCAATGATTCGATAACCGATTTTTTCAAGGCCGGATCCTTCTCATGCGCGGCTTCGTCAGGGGTTTTGGTATGGATATGAATCATATCGTAATCATCCAGCGATTTACGGGCCATAAGCAGACGTTCGGCAATATCGTCTCCCGGATGTCCGGTATCTGTTACGCGTCTGTAATCCATCCCGATATATGCACAAAGCCCCCAGTAGACAATTCCCGATGAAATGGAAAGCCCCCTGAGTCCGTATTTTTCGGAAAAACGCGGGGGAGTTCCCAACTGCCCCGCGCGCTGGGTGACCAGTCCGTTCACCGGCATCAGCCCCTGTCTGAGCTTAGAGAGATTCACGGGATGCGCTTTTAAACGCTGATATACCTGTAAAAGATATTCTTTCAGCACGTCCGCGGTCCTGATGGCAGCAGGGTTATGCGCGTGATCTGCCCAGGGTTTCAGTGCAGCAAGGGGAAGCCCCTTTTGCACAGGATCCGTATCGGTTATAAAGCGGGATACCTCTCCGTGAAGGGTGAGAATCCCCCGAATCCCTCCCGTGTATGTGAAGTCAATGCTTACGTCCTGATTTTCATAGTCTCGGACGACGTGAGTCAGGTCTGATATTTCATTTTCTGACATCTCGGGCTTGCGCTTTTCCAGCACAAGATATCCGTCTCTTTCACTCAGACTGACAAAATGGGTGAGTATGGCAACATCCCCGGGCGTCAGTTCTGTTCCGGCACCCAGCGCCTCCAGCACGCCTCTTCCGGGAAAATCCGCCATATCATAGCCGAACATCATAAAATGGGCGTTTTCGCTGGGTAACGCCTGGCCAGCGAAACTGGCATGATAAAGCCCGTTCGCGCCCATCTCCGCCAGTTTGTCCAGAACAGGTGTCCGCGCTGCCTGCAACGGTGTCTGATTTCCGAGTTCCTCATAAGAACGGTCTCCGAGACCGTCCAAAAGAATAAGAATACATTTTTTTGGCATAATAATTATCTGCTGATATGTTATATGCAAATCATAGAAGAACACCTGATTATAACGGATTTAGGGGAACCCTGTGAACGTGCCCGTAAACGTAAACGTGAACGTGAACTTGAACGTGAACTTGAACGTGAACTTGAACGTGAACGTGAACGTGAACTTGAACGTGAACGTGAACGTGAACGTGAACTTGAACTTGAACGTGAACGTGAACTTGAACGTGAACTTGAATTTGAAAGTGAATCCTGACGTGAATATTCATTTATGATCACGTCTGAGTTCAAGTTTAAGTTTAAGTTCACGTTCACGTTCACGTTTATGTTTAAGGCTCCCTAAATCCATTATAATCAGAAAAGTTGCACATTGGGTCATAGATTAAATCTATTGATATGCTCTTTGATATTGAAATTAAATATTTGCATTTCCCAAAAACTTATGTCATTCAGAAGGCCAAAGTTTGACTGGGAAATTATCTTTTAACTTTTAGCTTTCAACTTTCAAGAGCCATGCTTTTTGATATTCATGTTCATACCACAATTTCTTCGTGCAGCCAACTAAAAATTGATGCTATCCTGAAACATGCAAAAAACCGGGGCCTTGACGGAGTTTGCATTACAGATCATCAGACTATGGAAATCCGTCGATACCTTAGCGAAGGGATACAGGGTAACGGACTGTGTGTGCTGTTTGGTATGGAATACAGCACGCCGGATGGTGATTTTCTCCTTTTCGGCCCTTTTGAGGATATCCCGCCCGACCTGAATGCCGTGCAGATGTTTGAAGTGGTGGCCCGTCGAGGAGGGGCTGCCATTGCCGCGCATCCCTTCAGGACTAAGCGACCCGTTCGGGAATATGTCATCCGGGAAGGGTTCTGTCATGTTGTGGAGAGTTTCAACGGACGAAACACCGATGCTGAAAATCTGCGTGTTGACAGTTGGCGTCAGAAATATGTTTTTGCAGAAAGCGGCGGCAGTGACGCGCACACCCTTGAAGAGCTCGGCAGGGTAAGGACCGGATTTGCGATACCTGTCCGGTCCCGTGCGGATATTGTTTTCGCGTTAAGAAACGGACTCTGTTATCCGGACAGCTCAGATAAAATTTCCGCGGAGCAGCCACCGAAGCTCCTGTCGGATTGCCAAATCCGGGGTGGTTTTGGGGTCGGACCTGGCTATCCTGTTGTTATTTCAGCATAAAGAGTCTGAAAACAGGCGTTTTTCGGTCTTAAAAGCTCCTTTTCGGGGGCAAAATCATCGTTCTAAGAAACAGAGTTCGTCATTAAAGCGGCAGTTTTGTATGCAAAAAGGGCGGTCTGAGGGCTGAAAACGGGCTTTTTCAGAGCGGTTTTCTTTTAAATTCAGCGGGTTCCCCAGGTCCGACCCCAACCCACCCCCATAATCTGGACAAACGACGGATTATCAGGGGAGCAGCGATCACAGGCGGCGCGTTCTTGGTCTTGTGGATGGCCGCGTTCGTTCAATTTCCGAATTACCGAGTAAGAGTATTGGCAAAATATGTTACCTGTTATGCTTCTTATGTCCATCCCAAACTTGGCGGGCAAATTGTTGAAATTTTATGTCGGAATTCCGTAATCCGCGCTCCCGATCATCTCAGGCCCCTGGCTGACCTGCTTGTTGACCCGGAACCGCAGGTGCGATATGTTGGGGCCTGCTTTTTGAAGTTTGCCATAGGATGTCGGCATGAACGAGATTTAAAAGAGATCGTGGAACAATCACCTGAAATCGAAGACAGATTATATGCGGCCGCCGAGGATGATATCGCGTTCGTCGCGTCAGTGGCCACCTGGCTTCTGGGACTCATCGGGGACGATTCCGACACGGCGTTTTTCATTTCCAGACTCCGGGCCGGCAAACATAACGACCTCATTTGCCAAAGTGTGCTACGGGCCCTTAGCCAAATCGGAGATACCGACACCGGAAAGAACCAAAAAGCCCGCAAAAAGCCGATCCCAAGACCCCGAAAGAGCCGGTTTTGCAGATGTGATCGGATTCTGAACCGGACTTGAAAAAAATTGTTGACCTGATATTCATATTTTGCTATTTAACTTTTCATTGAAATTGAGGAAATTATTTTTACGGAGTTGTTGTATGATATCTCACACCCTGACATTGGCAATTGTTATCACTTTCGGCACAGCAATGTTTACCACCAGCGCGGTTCGCCGCCGTTCCGGAGGACTTGACCGGTTCCTGGTGACCGACCGGTCCGTTGGGACATGGATCGGCGCGATGAGCGTCGCATCCACCTGGATATGGGCTCCCGCTCTGTTTATTGCCGCGCAGAAGGCTTATCAGCAGGGACTTCCCGGGCTGATGTGATTTACAGTGCCGAATGTGGGATGCTTGCAATTATAACCTAAGCATTAGGAGGAACAATATGAAATGTCCCGAATGTGATCACAACCAGAAATATGTGGATGGTATGACATGCGGCTCATGCGGGTATCGGTTTGCTCTGAATCCCAAGGAAACGCCCAAACTCACGGATATTGCGATCAGAAAAATGATTGATCGGGTGTCAGGAGAGGGTGAATATTATTTCACTTATAATCAGCTTCTCGCTCAGATTCACCGACGATTCGCAGGCCCGGCGTATGGCTGCGCAGGATGCCTGGGTATTCTTATTTTTCTTATTATTTTGGTACCGGCTGAGTTTCTTCTTATCGGATATTTTACGGCCGATCTGACCACGGTTGTTGTGGTTACTTCGGTTATGCTTATTCTCCCGATAGCTGTCTGTTTGTATATCACAAGGCGTTTCAGGATCGGGCCTGGTGTTTCCATATCCGAGGCGCGTGGGAAAATTAATACCTGTCACTCGGTCCATCCCATTAAAAAAATGGTTGACGGGAAAGCCTTTGAAAATCTGAAATCAGAGGAATTTGACGAGGAGATATTCCAGTATGCTCCAGACCGGATTCTCATCGTGGAACGGAACGATATAGCGGATATGCTGCTTCTGAACCGCTTTCATCTGGAGAACAAGACATTGGTGGTAAGCGAGGAAAAATATCCGCTCCGGGCTTTCAGAGCCTGCCGGGAGTATCTGTCGCTGTATCCGGATATGGAAGTCGCACTGATGCATGACGCTTCTGAGAAGGGGCTTGGCATGAAAAAGCGGATTCTCAGTGATCCGAACTGGAATCTTGAAGAAAAAAATGTCCGGGACCTGGGATTGTTTCCCGAGGACTTGGTCCATCTGAAAACCCCGATGTGGATACCAAAAAAGATGGCTCTCGAAAAAATTCTGCCCAAAGGAGACCCGATGGAAAATATCCGGAAGGGCTATACCATGCCCTTTGATGTGGCTCCCGCCAAGGCCATGATGGGAACCATGGTGCTTGCCGTCACGCTGGGGGTGGCATTATTAAGTGAGGAACTCCTTGCCGAACGGGAGGACAAAGACAACGGCGGGGGCGGCTTCGGTTAATTACGGCTGTTTCCTGAATGACCCGATTTTTCTGATACTTGAAAATATAAGAAATCAAAAGATGAAAACGATAGAAATATGCTGCACGAATTGCAACAGGGTTTATAAAGTCGAAGAGATCAATCTGGAGGACGTGTTGGGAAAGGAGGCTCTCTGTAAATCCTGTAATAAAGAATTCACGATCACCTTACCTGACAAAGAAAAGGATATTCAGGATAAGGCAGAAAAGGCCGGCCGTGAAAATCTCATCTCAGAAAAGCAGAAAGTCCCTCAGTTCCGGGGAGACATATCCGACAGGCAGATTGAAGCGTTAAAAGCGATTTACATGACAGAATAATTCGTTAAGAGAAAGGAGCATAAGTGTAAATTTAGGAATTCTCCATGAACTTAAACCAATCCTGCTCTTTTTCCGTGAATGGGCAGGTTCAGGTATAAGTTCAAGTTTAAGTTCACGTTCACGTTTAAGTTTACACTTATGGATATGGAGAAAGGAGCAAAACAAGTGGGATGTTTATTCGGATACTGCGGCCGCCCGGCAGAGGGGCTTTCAGAGCGGATGGCCGACATATTGACTCACAGATGTCAGAAGGGATGGGAAAAGACCCGGCTGCCGCTAAAGGATGACTATGTGGTTGAAATCGGACATGGCAGGGGGCCGTTGTCGCTTGACTCCCATGTGGCAAGCCTTCCGGAAAGAGAACTTGCCTTTGGGTATTCCGGGGTCTTTTTCAATGCTGCCGAGGTTTTTCACACCAAAGCCGCGTCCGCATCCGACCTTCTCCGTTCGGCAAACGGGAATGCTGAACATCAACTACAGGCCCTTGAAGGGGCCTTTGTCTCCGCGTTTGCCCGGGGAGACGAAACCCTTCTTATCCGTGACGCGGCAGGTGTCAAAGTGATCTACTGGAACCTGAACCCGGAGCGGCTGGTCTTTGCCAGCGAGATCAAAGCCCTTTTTGCTGATCCCGCGGTGCCGAGAAAGATGCGTGTCCGGGCGCTGCCGGAATATCTCACCTTCAGCTTTATCCCCGGGGAGCACACCATGTTCGAGGACATTTACGAACTGCAACCCGGAACAACGCTGACCTGTCACCATGGGGATGTTTCTCTCCGCCGGCACTTTGTGTTTGAGAACATGGAGTGGAACGAGAAGGAGAACCGGACGGAAAAGGAATACGCGGCCCGGGTCCGATCCGATCTGGAGGAATCCGTCCGGGAGTGCATCACAGCCAATCATGGAAACCCGCCGGCCATCTTCCTCTCCGGCGGCATTGATTCCAGCGCGGTTGCCGCTATTGCGGCAAGGGAATTTCCCGATGTTCCGCTGAAAACATTCTCGGTCCATTTCGGCCCCGAATATGCGAATGAAAACGATTTCGTCTCGATGATGACAGACCGGTACAACACCGATCACACCTGGCTTGAAATCCGGCCCTCAAAGTTTGTAAAGCAGATGCGGGACATTATCTGGCGACTGGATGACCCCATCGGCGACCCCATCACCGTTCCCAATTTCCTGCTTGCCAGGGCCGCCTCCCGGGTGTCAGGCATGGTGCTGAACGGCGAAGGCGGGGACCCGTGTTTCGGAGGCCCCAAGAACATTCCCATGATGCTGGCATCTCTCTACGGACCGCCCCCGGGGGAAACCTCTGACCGTTGGCTGGAGCGGACCTATCTTTTCACATACCGGAAATGCTTTGATGATCTCCACCGGATACTCACCCCTGATGTGATCAGGGATTCCTTCGGCAGAGAGGGACTGGCGGCCATTATCACACCGTTTCTCGAATCGGATGTCCCCCGGCACTTCCTGAACAAGCTGATGGCCGTCAATATCCGTCTCAAAGGCGCAAATCTGATCCTCGTCAAAGTGGATAAGATGACGTCAGCAAACGCCGTGCTGGCGCTGCCGCCGCTTTTCTCAAAACGAATTATCGAGACCAGCATGGCCTGTCCCCCGAATCTGAAGCTGGTGGGGAATATCGAAAAAGGAATACTGAAAAAGGCTGTCGAAGATATCGTTCCTTATCCGATAATCGCGAGGCCCAAATCCGGGATGATGGTTCCGGTGCGCTTCTGGCTGAGAGGGGAGATGCGGCGCTATGCGAAAAAAGTGCTCTCCAAAAAAAATCTCAGACGCCTCGGCTTCTTTAACACATCTTATGTGCGGAATCTGCTGAACTATGACAGAAGCGAAATTCAGAGTTACCGTTACGGCCTGAAACTCTGGATGCTCATCACCTTTATGTTCTGGTACGAACAGATGATTGAAGGGAGAAGATAAGCGGACAATACAGAATATGAAAGATGCCGGTTAAATTTTAATTTTTTATGTCTTGAATATTTCAGATTATCATGCTAAACTTGGTTCATTTTTTAAGGAGTTTATAATATGCCAGTAAAAAAAGAAGCTCTGGAAGTGATTTGCCCCAAATGCAAGCACACTGAAATTGTTTATGTTGCAAGTGAGAATATACCCAAATGTCCGGAATGTAATATCCGAATGGTGATTCGGGAACTTCTGACTGAGGGGAAATCTTATTAGGATGTGCAACTTTTAAACACAGAGACAGGCAACGGAGTTCCGCTGAGACTTCGCGGCCCTCTGTGGTTTGAAAAAGTTGCATAAGACCAGTGAAAGCTGTTTAATTCCTTAAAGTTTTAAGTTGGAACGGCCGATATTTCGGCCAAAAAATTAACCTGAATAACAGGAGATTTTTATGAAGAAAGCTTTGTTTAAGGGACTTGTCGCACTTGCTGTGACATTTGTGTGGTTTTCCACATTGTATGGCGCGGATATTGATCTCGCCAAAAAATCAACTTTGGAAGAAATCCTGAAAAAAGGCGAACTCCGGGTCGGTTTTGAAGCAGGCTACATGCCTTTTGAAATGACAGACAAAAGAGGAAGATTTGTCGGCTTTGACATTGATGTTGCCAAGCAAATGGCAAAGGCAATGGGGGTCAAGTTTGTTCCGGTCAACACCGCGTGGGACGGCATCATTCCCTCAGTCTCGTGAAAGATTCCTCTCTGCTGGGCATCATCGCAATCCGGGAACTGACAAAGGCCACGCGGGAGGTCGTCACAACCAGTCTTCAGCCATTTGAACTCTGGTTTGTGCGCGCGCTGTTATATCTCATTCTGACATTTTCACTTTCCATGTTTCTACAGTACCTTGAGAGGGTCTGATTAGATGATTGATGTTCATAATATTTATAAGACGTTTTTGGCTCCCCACGAAGTTCACGCGCTGGTTGATGTTTCAAACAAAGTGGAGGCAGGGGAGGTTGTGGTTGTCATAGGGCCGTCAGGCTCAGGCAAAAGCACGTTTCTTCGCTGTCTGAATCGGCTGGAAGAGGCGGACAGCGGCCATATTTATATCGAGGGCGTTGACATCCTTGATCCCAAAACAGATATAAACAAAGTGCGCGCGGAAGTGGGAATGGTTTTCCAGTCCTTCAATCTTTTCCCCCACAAAACCGTTCTTGACAATGTTGTTCTGGCGCAAATGATTGTCCGCAAACGGGACAGGGAGGAAGCCGGGGAAAAGGCAATGGCTCTGCTGGACAAGGTGGGGATTCAGGACAAGGCAGGCGTTTATCCGGATCAGTTGTCCGGCGGGCAGCAGCAGCGCGTGGCCATTGCCCGGGCCCTTGCAATGGAACCCAAAGTGATGCTTTTTGACGAACCCACATCCGCGCTGGATCCTGAAATGATCGGCGAGGTCCTTGATGTGATGAAAACCTTGGCAAAAGAGGGAATGACAATGGTGGTTGTCACCCATGAAATGGGATTTGCAAAGGAGGTGGCGGACAGGGTCATTTTCATGGATCACGGCGCGGTTGTGGAAGAAGGGACTCCCGAGCATTTCTTCACCAATCCCACACACGACAGAACCAAACTCTTTCTGAGCCAGATTCTTTAGGGGTTTCCGGTCTCTGAGCCGAAGCCTCTGAGGGGCGGCAGGTTGACAGCCTTTCCTCTCTGCACGCTTTAAACGAGCTGAGAAACTGGCAAAACTGCTTCACGGCTTCCGAAACGGGTCCGTCCCTGTTGTTTTATCCGGTTTTCTTGCTGTAGAAAACACGGTTTGCCGCTTCAGAGTTCGATATGAGAATTCCGAGTGAATAGTCGCTGCCAACAGGACTGACCCTTTTCACAATTCCGGTCACTTCGGCAGGTCGCGGTCCTCCGTCAGGTATTCTGAGGGTTATTCGTCCTCCTTCTCTCTCTTCAGGAAATGTATTCGTTTTTATCCCGATTGAATGGACCTCTCCCCGTCTGTTCAAGGAGAAATTCTGGATTTCGTATCTGCGTTTTCCCTCACTCCACTTAATTTTGTGAGGGACTCTTTCAAACGCCCTCTCGTATCCGAAGTAAAGCTTGGTGATAATCCGAACACAATCCTTCATTGCATTGGCCAGATTTATCAGTTCATCGGAGTAACTCAGAGAATCCTCTGACTCCTGCACTATCTGCTGAATTGTGGTGTCCATGTTTGCAACTGCATTGCCGATTTGCGTGGTGCTTAAATGTTGCTGCTTTGAAGCTTCTGCAATTTCAACAATGAGATTTACAGATTTCCCCACTTTTCTGACAACGGTTTCAAATTGCGTAAAGGTTTTTTCCACTATGTCTGATCCGACTTTTATTCTTCCAACTGTGGCCTGAATTATTTCTGTGGTGTTTTTCGCCTCATCTGCCGAACGCCGGGCCAGATTTCTGACCTCGTTGGCCACCACGGCAAAACCTCTCCCGTGTTCTCCGGCCCGGGCGGCTTCGATTGCGGCATTCAATGCCAGGAGATTTGTCTGGAAAGCAATATCATCAATCGTTTTTATGATTTTTGATACCTCTTCGCTGGAATCTGATATCTCTCCCATGGCATTTTTCAGTTCAATCATTTTCTGCCACACCTCATTAACAATATGACCCACTTCCTCCATAAGTCTCCTGGCAGATTCAGCATACTCTGCGTTCCGCTTTATCATTGAGGTATTCTCTTCCATAGAGGAAGAAGTCTCTTCCAGAGATGCGGCAAAGTTGGAAAACGCTTCAAATATCCTTCTGATGTATCCCGACAGAATGACTGAGGCAGACCCCACTTTGTCAGCAGACTCATTGGTCTCTTTTACAACTTTGTTCATGGGGTGTGTGATATTCCTCACAATTATCAGGACAATAAGCACGGAAGCAAGAAGACTGCAAAAGGTTACAATCAGATACGTCACTCCGATACTTCTGACCGGCTTGAACAACTCATCCGTATCTGTGCCGACACAAACTGTCCAGCCGTTGCCCATCTTGTGAAATGCGACGATTTTTTCCTGCTCATTATAAATGTATGCAAGAACCCCTGAATCCCGGGCAAGAATTTCTCTTCCCCATTCATAATCCCTCAGTCTGACCCCGAGGCTTTTTTTGTCAGGGTGCGTCACAATATCTCCCTGTGCGACCAGGTAGGCATAACCTTTCTCGCCCACCTTGATAGGAAGAACATATTTCTCACTAATCTTGTCAATACTGACAAAAGCGACGAATGTGCCCCTGACAACTCCTTTTCTGACAGGAACTGATATGGCGAAGACGGGTTTGTCTCCCAAATAAAACACATCAGAAATTCTCACTTCTTCGGATACTGCGAATTGCCCTGAATCGATTTCCGTATCAGATGTTTTCACCGCAACCGCTTTTGAAGCATCAAGCAAAAAAAACGCCAGGTAATAATCATACGTCTCAAGATGTCCCTGAAGCTGATTCAGAAAAGCCTTTCTTGCTTTCATCTTTTTCATATCGTCTTTCAGAGAAAGAAGACAGTACCTCCCTGTTGCCCATGCCCTTATCTGGTAAAGTCGCTCCGCAACACATCTTTCTATGTTGTCTGATGTGATCTTCGCGGTCTGAGTGACAAGCAGTTTGGCGTTTTTTGTCATGTGACTTTTGTTAATGTAGTAGGATGCTATCCCGATTCCGCCCATGGAAATGATGATTATCATCAAAACGGGAACCAGCAGTTTCACTTTAAGACCAACTTCCAAAAACCTTGAAACCATGTTTTTTACTCCTTTCCGGGCCATAATCAAGTTCGTAGTTCCGCCTTTAGGCGGTGCGGAACTACGAACTTAAACCCCTATTCCAGCACTTGGTCCGCCATTTCCTCGACATCAAGCGGGATATTTTCGTACAGCCCTGTTTTTTGTCCGAAGCCCCTGTTGATAATGAATTTCCCTCTTCTGTTTGTCACAACCGGAATGTCGGCCGGACTCGCACCCGTCATAATACTCCATGCACAGAAAACCATATATTCGGCCTGGTCGGCCGCATATTTGACATATCCGATCAGGCAGTACTTCGCGGTATTGTCAATCCAGCATCCTGTCGGCTTGCTGGTAAATCTGTGCAGGAAATTCATGACAACAGCATCATCAGAGGGCCAGTCCTTGAATCCCTGGGTGTGAGCCACTATCAGGACATCACATTTCTTTTGGAGGGCAATGTAGTCCTCCTGCCATTCCTTCCAGGTCTTCGCGTATAATTCTTTCAGATGTTTTCCGTAAAGTCCTTTCAGCATGTTTGCATCTATCAGGTGCGCCGGCTGGGGGTTGGCCAGAAACCCGATTATCACCTCCGACTCCTTTTTCCCGGCAATTTCTGCCAACTGGGCCACGAGGCCGGACGGATTGACCTCAACCATGCCGGTGATGTTCCGGCCGATCCGGCCCTGATATTTGTCCAGATTGTTGTTAATCCCTGCAAAAACGAAAGGGGTGGGAGATTTCATGTAATGAGGACCATAAAGATACTCCCATGCATTATCATCATTGAAAATCACCACATCCGGTTTTTTTTCACCGACAACACCTTTGGCCGCACCAAAGGCTTCGGACTTGTTCACGTCCGGGTTTTTGGTGTCGCAGTAATGATAAATCAGCTTCACACCTGTCGGATCAAGGAGTTCTCTGACACGATTCCTGATTGCCCCTGACCACCATGCCATAGTCTTCGGGTTATAGCTGTCAATGTGAACCACCGTTTTTCCTTTAAGTGATCCCGCCCAGCCAGGTTTGTTCCATGGAAGCTGATCATCCCGGGCCATCCAGGGTTTGAAAATGTCAGTTGCATGAAGCGCCGGTACATAAAACACGGCGACCATCATAATAATGATAAAGCATTTGAAAAGCCGAATACTCATTTGATTGTTCCTCCTGTAAATGTTTTAAAAAATGCTGATTATAACGGATTTAGGGGAGGCTATGAAACCACGAAGGACACGAATCAGTCGGCAACATGACGATCGGGGGGACCTGAAAGATCCTGAAACCGCGAATGACACGAATGAACGCGAATCACACGGTTCTGTGTCCGTTCGCGTTCATTCGCGTTCATTCGCGGTTTGAAGCCTCCCCGAAAAGCGTTATAATCAGTAAACTTGAACTTGAACCCGAACGCGAATCACACGGTTCTGTGTCCATTCGCGTTCATTCGCGTTCATTCGCGGTTTGAAGCCTCCCCGAAAAGCGTTATAATCAGTAAACTTGAACTTGAACCCGAACGCGAATCACACGGTTCTGTGTCCATTCGCGTTCATTCGCGGTTTGAAGCCTCCCCGAAAAGCGTTATAATCAGTAAACTTGAACTTGAACCCGAACCCGAACGTGAACATTCCTGGTTCTAACAGATTTTGTGGCTCCGGGAAATATGACAGCGGATCGGAGGATGAAACGGATATCCGTCCCGGCACGCCGTCATGTTTCCAGGATTTGCCGGAGCGGGAAAATCCGTTTCATCCTCTTATCCGCTATCATATTTCCCGGAGCCACAAAATCCGTTAGAACCAAGAACATTCATTTACGGGCAAGTTCAAGTTCACAGGCCCTAAATCCGTTATAATCAAGAAAAACTCGTATCATCCGAGCAGTTTCTCCACTTTACTAAGCAAATCATTGGTGTTAAAGGGTTTTGTTATATATTCATCCGCTCCGACATTTTTCGCCGCTTCTCTATCCGTTATTCCCCCTTTTACCGTGAGCACAATAATTGGAATGTGTGAAGTTGTATCATCCTGCTTTAATTTGTCACAAACTCTGATTCCCCCGTCTTTCTCCAAGTGTCCTGCAAACTCCGCGCTTTTCGGCATCATAATATCCAGAATAATCAGATTCGGCATGAACGCTCTGGCTTTTTCAAGAGCTTCACTCCCATTTTCTGCTCTGATCACAGAATAATTTTTATCTTCAAACAGATATTTAAGCGATAAAGTGATGTTGGGTTCATCATCAGCTACCAAAATTTTCTTTTGCTGCTCCATCTTGCACCTCCCGGCAGGTTTCGCCATTTATCTCTTTCGGCAAAGTAAAACTGAAATTGCTTCCCTTGCCCCGTTCACTTTTCACACTGATTTTGCCGCCATGGGTTTCGACAAAGCTCTTGGCTATAGTCAGTCCCAAACCACTGCCCGATATCGTATCACGAGATTTGTCCGGGTCACCATGATAAAATTTGTCAAACACATGCTTCTGCGCCTCTTCTGAAATTCCTATGCCTCTGTCAATAACGCTGATCTGGCAATATCTGTCATTTTCACTGATCTCCACCACAATGGCACCGCCCTTTTTAGGCGTAAATTTGATAGCATTTTCAAGGAGATTCAAAATCACTTCGGTAATTAAATCCTTGTTTGCCATAACATGTAATTTTCCGGCCTGAGACTTGTATGCCTGATTCTCCGCAAGGTCAGAAAAAGGTGAGCGGTTTTTGTCGAAATTATTTTCATCTCTTACCTCAAATATTATTTTTTCATTCTTTCTGAGCTGTATGTTCAAGTCTTTTTCTCTGGCTGCCTCACTTAATAATTTTATACTGTCTTTTGCAACTTCCTGAAGAGAAATTTTTTGCATTAGCGGCATCACCTTACCGGTATCTATCGAAAAGAAAGAGATAAGCTTTTGTACCATGCGGGAATATCTGAGGCTGTTCTGTTTTATCAGTCTGACATACTCCTCCTGCCTGTTTGTCAGAGATGTGCCCAGTAACAGATCACAGAAGGTTATCATAGGTGTTATCGGTGTCTTCAGCTCATGGGCAAGTATCTGAATCAGCAGAGATTTGTTTCCGTCCTCTTGTTTCAGTTTTTTGATGAGATGAGCGTTTTCAAGAATTATGGATATTTCGTGTGCAAAGGCTTCAATGATTTTCTGAACATCTGAAGTAAATTCGGTTTCTCTGGCAATCCTGATAACGCCCTGACATTCCTCACCTATCCACAGAGGCACAAACAGACGGGCTTTTATATCAGGCGCCTCGTTTTCAGGATATTTGTATTTTTTTCTGTTCAGACCTGAAATTTTCTCATTAACCTCGTCCGGATTATAAATATCTTTTATAATACACGCTTCTCCGGTTTTAAAGACCCAGCTAGTCACATGAGGTTCGTCACGTTTATACTTGAATTTTCCTATTCCTTCGGATAACTTTGAACTCGAAGTAAATCTTAAAGTGATGGTATCCGGATCATCATCCTGCAAAAAAATTGAACAGCTATTTGTGTCCGCCAAGGGTGGAATCAGACGCACTATTAATTGCAAAAGTTCGTTCACATCAGATTTTACACTCACTTTTTTGGCAACAGTATAGAGAGCTTTCAGCTTTTTTGTTTTCGCTTCCGATTCTCTGTCTGCCTGAGCCTTTTGATATGCCAAAGCCCCCCGATTTGCCAGTGCGGATAAGAATTTTTTGTCATCTTGGGTAAATGCATTGAGATTGGGGGATTCCACATTGAAAACACCGACAACCTTGTTACCTATTTTAAGAGGAACCGCCAACTCCGACTTTGTATTATTTACACAACGAACATAACTTACACCTTCAGGCAATTCTCTTATATCTGACACATTTAGCGGCTCTCCCGTCTTTGCAACCCAGCCTGTGACGCCCTTTCCAATTTCAATTTCATATTTTTTCGTAAATCCTTTTTCCACCACAACATTCAGATATTCCTTTTTTTCATCAAGCAAAGCTATCCAGCCCACAGGAATCTGAACCAAATTCAACCCGATATATAAAATCTGTTTTAAAACATTCATCGGATCTTCTCCTGAAGTAATGGCTTCAATAATTCGGTCAAATTCCTCAAACTGACGTATTTTATCCTGATATAGCAGAGAGTTCGCTATTGAAAGCGAAGCCTGGGAGGCAAAGGCGTTTAAAAGATGTCTTTGGTTTTCATTCAATTGGTGATCAAACGCGTATATTATCCCCACAGTTCGATTATCTCTGTGTAAAAGAGCATATCTGTACGATTCAATGCCTTCAAATTGTAAAATATTCAGTAACGCTTCTGCCTCAGTTTGTGTATTAAAAGAAGCTATGATATTCTGAACAGACGGATTTGAATCATCTGATTTATAATTTATTCCCTTGGCTCTGACTTTGATATTCTTTCCCTCTGTAAGAATAACCGCACTGGACTCAGTGCCGATAAAGTCTCGTACTCTTTCCGCTATTAATGCCAGCCTTTTTTCCAATCCGAATGTCTGGCTGAGTTCTTTGGAAATATAAGCGAGTGCCGTGCGTTCAAAAAGTGATTTGAGAAGGGCTGCATACGGAGTTTCTGTTTCCGCTAACGGGTGCAGATGTTTTTCAAGATTTTTTACCGCGGCTTCAATATCTGCGGGGTTCAAATCCAATTCTTCTGCCAATTTCATACAGCCATCTGTTTCAAATGATCTGACACGAAAACACTCACAAAAAATAAGGGCAATCCGTTTTCCTGTGACACGCAGGGGGATAGCCATGTTCATCAATCCGGCGTGGCAAGGATAAACCGTCAGTTTGCCGGTTTTCTTAACTTCCGAAATGACTTTCAAAGCAAACTTGTTACATTTGGAAACACCGGCATCACTTGAACGCATCAGTTTGCATATATCAAGTTCCCAGTGTGGCTCAGTTATGAAAAGATTGTTCTTGTCAACTGCGTGACCTTTGAAGCCGGTGACTCCTCTGAAATCTTCAAGGACGCCTTCCAAAAATTTAACGTCAGTTTTGTCTCTGAGAGGGCTATGTTTTATATTCTTCATCATTATGAATTCCGGATTATGAAAATTCCTTTTGAATCTGCTCCATCCATTCGGGTGTCCTCATCCCTTCTGAGGGATAAAATCCCGGGGCATAAGGCTTTATGTCTATGATCGGACTTCCGTCAACCGCATCCAATCCCGTTACTTTCAGCAGGTTCCCATTGCGTTCCACCAGTCGGACGACCGTGGCCAGAACCGGGTTCGGCCGGACAGGACTGCATGTTGAAAATATCCCTACCAGCGGGAATTCCTTTCTCCCCATGGGGTGAACCCTGACAAGGGAACTGCGCTTCTCATCGGGAATGAGATGCGGCCAGAAAAGGACCAGAATATGGGAAAAATCCTCGATACCGTCGAGAATCCCTTCCAGTTCCTCATCTATCACAAGTTCAGCCACCTTATCCCGCATTTTGCGGACTTTTTTTCTTGCATCGACAAACTCCCGCTGTAATTCAGGATCATCCGAATCCGGTTTCAGAATCGGCTCCTTTATCTCACTTCTCACAATTCCGACGGGTCTCAGGACCATTTCGGATGCTGTCTGTGTTTCTTCTGACATAAACTGTTATCCTCTGATTACCTGTTATCTACGGGCGTATTCACGACTTTTGGGAGGATATTCAAATTCCCCCCTGATCAGGACGCTGATGAACGCGGAAACACGCTGACAATAAAAAAACTGCGTGTGTCCGCGTTTATCTGCGTCCCTCAGGGGGAATAAGCGATGTCCCCCAATTTGTAAATCCGCTTACCTATCCCGCTTCGTCTCGCTTATTGGGTCTTGGTCATTTTATTTCTCAGTTCACTGATCTCCTTTCTCAACTGCTCATTTTCATCTGACAGCTTTTTATAAAAAGGAATATCCGTCAATTTAAGCTCGGAGCCGAGCTCGACTTCTCCGGTTTCTTTGTCATAAACACAAACGATGAGAAGCTTATCTTTGGAATATTTTGACTTTCCTGCTGCCAGTGCTATCCCGGCCGATGAAACGCCGAACGGATCGACTGTTATCTCAGGATTGACAAGGGTGTTCTGAAGTTTTTTCTCACACTTCAGCTTTATATCTTTCCTTAATTCTTCCCAGGCATCCGGCGAGGAGGCCGTTGCCATGTAGGCGATACTCGCCAGAGAGAGTATGCCCATAAGACAGACAAGTTTTCGTACCATATTTTATTCTCCTTTCCTTTCTTGATCTTGATCTTGATCTTGATCTTGATCTTGCTCCTGCTCCTGCTCCTGCTCCTGCTCTTGATCTTGCTCTTGATCTTAATCGCACTCCCAGCCAATTAAGAGCAGGAGCAAGGTTAAGAGCAAGAGCAGGGCTTTTTTGTCCTGTACACAGTCCTAGTACCTGACCAAATAAGTTTTGACGGGTGCGCCATGCGGTCGGAATCAGCCGCGGCCATTTCCGACCGCGTATTTCTCATTTCCGGTGCTGAAAAATGAGAACTCACACAACGACACGGAACAGCGGCCGGCCGGATATGTAAAATCACCCCTCAAAACTTATTTGGTCAGGCACTAGTTTATATGTTTTTAAAACTGTAAGGCCACATTGCTTTGTATTCCGGCCCTTCAATTAACTCCCATCTGAATCTTCTGTCTCTTATTTCCTCGGGTATTTTCTTTGCCAATTCTTTGGAATAAGGACAACTTTTATTACACTTATAGCAAATCTCTTTGACAAACCGGTAATCAGTGAACACTCTGCCGTCTTTTCCGAGTATTGACAAACATTTATATTCAAAGTTTTTATACAACCGTTCATTTAATGCTCTGCTCGGACAGGCTTTCAAACAAATATCATCACAACCCTTACAATATTCCAATCTGTAATCACCTGCGAAATCATGATATTCGTCGAATTCTTCCTCCGTCAAAATCAGATCAATTTTACAGTTAAACCCGAACCTGTTACTGAAAAACAACTTGTTCTTTCCTAATTTGCCGAGTCCGGCATACACAGCCGCTTCCTTTCTCAGAATACCATAATCATCATAATAAAACTCATGGTTACTGTTGTATTTAAACCAAGTTAAAAGATTTAAGCTCAAATCCAATTTCACATAATAGTCAACCGGCACATTTGTAAACAGAACATAAACGACAACGGATTTAATGTTCACCAAATCGCCGGCACTGAGAGATTTGGAAACCCCTCTGTTCCATCTCGGATTGATAAAACGGGGAACCAATTTTTCCGGTTTGAATACCCCGACATCATAAGGAACATTAAATATGTTGACCGTATCAATTACTTCTTTTATCTCATCCAATTTCATAATTAAATCTGCAACCTCCTTGATTTTTCAGGCATTTCCTTTCTTTTCCTGATTTCTTTTCCTGAGGTGTCCAATATCAGAGTTTGACCGCCGACAGGGGATTTGGCGAACACCTTGCAACTATCACATCAACTCGTAAATTCATCCCCTGCTCGGCTCGGATTGCCAAATCCGAGCCGCCGGGTTCAGCCAAACATCTTCTTCAGCCTTGAATCCACCTTTTCAAACGCCCTTTCAATCTCATCCACAAGCGAAATCGCCCGACTTATATCACCGGTCTCCCCCATTTTTTCCAACTGGTAAGCCAACTGAGTCAGCGTATGGGCTGCCATGTTCGCGGAAGCGCCTTTGATGGTATGCGCCTGCAACTTGATATCTTCGGCGTCATTCTTCTTCAGGCTCTCCCTCATCTTCTTCATACGCTGGCCGAAATCGTTCCGAAAGCTTTTCATAAGAAGTCTGCCTAACCTCTCATCGTTTTCAATCCGAGTCAGAAACTCGTCTGGGTCAAAAATCTCTTTTTCATCAGGCGTATCCTCATGCATATCCTCATGCGTATCCTCAGGCGTATCCTCAGGTTTCTCTTTTTTGCTCGGAATCCCGCCACCCTGTTCTTGCAATCTCATCTGCTTCCGGATAACCTTATCCAATTCAGCAGGGCTGATCGGTTTTGGAATATAATCGTTCATGCCAGCTTCGAGGAAACGGTCTCTGTCTCCTTTCATGGCATGGGCGGTCATCGCGATAATCGGGATGTTTGGAACCTGGTCCTCACGGTTCTGAGCTCCCAGTTTCCGAATGGCCTTTGTCGCTTCAATGCCGTTCATTTCCGGCATCTGTATATCCATCAGAACAAGGTTATAGAAATTTTCCTTTACAGCAGCCAGCGCCTTCGCGCCGTTATTCACTATATCGACATCATACCCGAGCTTTCCGAGCATGATCTCCGCCAGCTTCTGATTCACTATGTTGTCTTCGGCGAGCAGAATTTTCAAAGTCCGGCGACCACTCTCGGTAAGGGTGTGGCGGGTGACAAATTTTTCTTCTGTCTCTCCTCCGTTCTGAGTTTTGGCGGCCACAGTGGTCAGGCACTCATATAATTGTGAACGCTTAACCGGTTTGCTCAGGTAAGCGGAAAATCCGATCTGCCTGCAACGGGCCGCATCCCCGATCTGGCCGACTGATGTCAGCATGATCATTCTGAGGTCGTCAAACGCGGAGTTTTTCCTGATCTTTCTTCCGACGGTCTCTCCGTCCATCCCCGGCATTTGCATATCAATGATGACGATATTGAACGGATCGTTTTGCGCCACCGCCAGATGAAGCTTTTTCAGCCCTTCAGTCCCATACTTCGCTTCATCGGAACGGCATTCCCACAACGCCAGGTATTTCACGAGAATCTTCCGGTTCGTGGCATTGTCATCAATCACCAGGACGCGTTTCCCCCGAATATCTTCGGGGATGATTATTTTCGGTCTCCGGCCTTCGGCCTGTTTTTCAAAGCGGGCCGTGAACCAGAATACAGAACCGCTCCCCTCCTCGCTTTGTATCCCGATTTCTCCGCCCATCATTTCCGTGAGTTGTTTGGATATGGCCAGCCCCAGGCCGGTTCCGCCGTATCTGCGGGTCATGGATGTGTCCGCCTGGGAAAAGGATTGAAACAGGTGATCCATGCGGTCTTTCGGGATACCGATGCCGGTGTCGGTGATGGTGAAACGAACCACAGCATCAGAATCGGTTTCACTTTCTGAGGATACGCTCAGAACAACCTCCCCCTCCTCTGTAAATTTCACAGCATTTCCGATGAGATTGGTCAGTATCTGCCTGAGTCTGCCCGGATCACCCCGCAAAAGAGCGGGCACGTCCGACCCGATATGACAGGCAAATTCAAGCCCTTTCCTGTGAGCATTCATGGCCAGTATGTCCAAGATATCCTCGACGGTGTGCCGGAGATCAAAATCAATGATTTCCAGTTCAAGTTTCCCGGCCTCGATTTTGGAAAAGTCGAGAATATCATTCAGGATGGTTAAGAGGGAATCCGCGCTGCTTCTTATGATTTCCGCATACTCCTGCTGCTCCCGGGTCAGCGGCGTATCAATGAGCAGGGTTGCCATACCGATCACGCCGTTCATGGGGGTGCGGATCTCGTGGCTCATGTTGGCCAGGAATTCGCTTTTTGCGACGCTGGCGGCTTCGGCTTTTTTTCTGGCTTTTTCTATTTCTTTTTTCTGGGCTTCCAGATCCCGGGTTCGTTCCCTGACTTTTTCTTCCAGGTCCCGATTGTATGATGCAAGGGTCTGAAACGCCTTATAAGCGCGTATGGATGATGTCACCATTGTGAACAGTTTTTCAGAGGTCAGTTCGAGTTTGGTTTTGTAATCATTGATATCATAATTGACAACCACCTCCCTTTCGGGGGCATGTCCTGGCTGTCCGGTCCTCAGGACAATCCGGATGAAGGGATTCCCGAGGGTTTCCCGAATGTATTTTACCAAGTCCAGACCGGCGGTATCCGACTCCATGACCACATCCAGCAAAACCAAGGCGATATCAGGATTTTCCACAAGAATCTGACGCGCCTCCTCCCCTGACCATGCATCCAGTATTCTCAGTTGTTTTCCCTCAAAGATAACATTTTCAGCCACTAACCGGGTGACGACATGGACATCATTTTCATCATCGACAACCAGAATTTTCCACGCGGCGGATGTCTTCGGAATGCAGGACAGTTTTTCAGGAATCTCTGTATGCATGGGAATCCCGTTTTCCGCGTCAGATTCTGAGGGCTTGTCATCAGCAAACAGATCATCATCCTCATCTGAAAATAATATTTCATCCTGCCGGGATTCGGATCCCGATATTTGAGGGAAAAGATCATCACTTTCTTCATCAAAAAGATCATCACTATTCATCGTTTTTTCTCCCAACCTGGGTAGATTTTGAAACCCGAAATGTGTTATACGGTTTGAGTGTGACCAAAATAAAGCAGAGCTGATTTTCTGAGGCTCAGACGCGGAGAACGCGGAGAACGCGAAGAACGCGGAGTTCCGCGGAGGGGACTGACAGGATTCCGCCCGTCTCCATTCTCCGCGGGTCTCCGCGGTCTCTGCGTCTGAAAATTCAGGTCCGGCAGGTCAT
>JAUCGI010000252.1 GCA_030378035.1 Desulfobacterales bacterium HSG2 | reverse complement strand
AATGGCTGCGGGGCTGACAATAAAGACCGACAATATCAGCCAGTTTCAAAGAAATTTTGAAAATGTTGTCCGGAAAATGACCACGCCGGATGATTTTTTGCAAACCGTCCTGATCGATTACGAACTTGATTTCAGTGAGATTTCAGGTGAGCTCATTGATGAGCTGGAATCTTTGGAGCCTTATGGCGAGGGGAATCCCGAACCGCTTTTCATGACCAGAAATGTCAAAGTTTCCTCTTCGAAAATTGTCGGCGGGAATCACAGGCGCATGACGTTAAAACAGGTTTCAGGAAAAACAGCCAGACCTGTCAACGCAATTCAGTTCAATATCGACACAGACGCGCCGCTAAGGGAGCATTTTCACCAGATCGCGTTCCGGTTGCGCTGGAACCGCTGGAACGGCAGACAGACAGCGCAAATTATTATTGAAGAAACATAAATTTTGCTTGCAAATCAGCAGGATTGCCGTTATGATCATAAAAGTAGAAAGCAACTTTTTCAGCATTCTGAAACCCTTCGGAAAAACCTGACATTCATTAACAGAATGTTCTCTGAAGTGCAGGCCGAACTGAAATCAGAGGCGGTTGCAGTTGTGTCGGGGAGGTCATGACACCCGTGAATGAACACCGGTCGGCCGCGGATGATTGGGGGAAGGCAGGTCGGGTTTGCAGCGGGCATGACAGGTGCCGGGCAGACAACACCCTCTTAGGAGGATAGGCCCGCCGGCGCCTTCCATCCGGCTTTTTCAGAAGTGACGGTTATCGGTGTTGTTAATAAAAGTTGGCTTTTGCGGATAAACATTATCTGTTAACCGGCATCCTTCATTATATTTTATAGTGTTTATTCTCTTTTCAGGGTGAAAGTTGGAAGTTGAAAAATTTTTTCCGTTTTTAATTTTTGGAAGAAAGTGTGAACTCCCATTTTGCCCATTTACGAAAGATGCTTTGAAATCTTTATAATTCCAGGAAAGGGGGCTTCCATGGCGAAAATATTCCGGCCAAGCAGTCGAGAGACAACCATCTTGTCAAAAATTGAATCCTCAAAGGAGCAGGTTCGGAGACAGGCAATAAGGGCCGTCAAAGACGGCATTGAGCCGTTAAGCAACGCGGTGGCCATGAAGCTTGTGGAAGAGAGTCTCGTGGAGACGACCAATAAAAACGGTCTTGAAGAACAGATTCGGAAATGTCTTGACAAGCTGGGCCGCTCTGATGATTTCGATATCGATTACCAAGTGGCGCCGTTAAGAGACTTGGTGAAGCAACCGAATATTGTCAGCCTTTATGTGACGTCCTTTGTCATTGAGAAACTGATCAATGACAGAGATGTTGTTGACATTTTCGGTTCTGACGAAGACATATATTTTTGTATTAATCAGCAAGTGGTGAAATATTTGCCATGAGCAGACTTTGATATCTGTGTGAAATGCGCCCTTCCTTTCATCCCAGGATGGTCAACGGACCTTTTGATGATCCCAGCTTGTTCATCCCCTTTTTTTTTGAAAAGCGTGCGATTATCTTTGATGCAGGCGAGATGTATTCCCTTTCGGCCAGGGACATGCTCAAAATCAGTCATGTGTTTGTCACCCATACCCATATCGATCATTTTGCAGGCTTTGACCGATTGCTGCGGTTGTTTCTCGGGCGTGAAAAAAAACTTCATGTGTACGGCCCCGAAGGTTTTTTGAAGAATGTTGAGGGAAAACTTGCCGGATATTCATGGAATCTTGTGAGAAATTATACCAACCAGTTTGCGTTTCAGGTTACCGAGGTGCGTTCCGGTCATACAATTTCAAGAGAGTATCCGTGCCGGAACAGATTTCATCCGACCGGAAAAACAACGGAACTGCCTTTTGACGGCATCCTGCTCAGGGAGCCTGCTCTCTCCGTTTCCGCGATTATTCTTGATCACAGCATCCCCTGTCTCGGATTCAGCATCAAGGAACGGTTTCATGTCAATATTATAAAGGAGAGCCTTGCCGGTCTCGGACTCGAAGTCGGTCCGTGGCTGAGAGAATTCAAGGAGGCCCTGTTTAACCGTTGCGACCCGGATTCGGAATTTGAGGTGAAATTCGGAAAGGAAAACAGAAAAAAGTTCGTTCTGGGCGATCTTGCCGAACAAATTGCCATTGTCAGCCCGGGCCAGAAAATCACCTATGTCACAGATGTTGTTTACAGCAGTTCCAATTCGGAAAAAATAGTCGGGTTTGCAAAGGATTCGGATCATCTGTTTATTGAAGCCGCGTTTCTTGAGGAAGAGAGGGACATGGCCCGGCAGAAATACCATCTCACCGCCCGTCAGGCCGGACACATCGCAGGCAGGGCGCAGGTCAGACAATTCACCTTGTTTCATTTCTCCCCGAGATATGTCGGTATGGAGCATATTTTGGAGGAAGAGGCAAGGAAAGCTTATCTTCGTCAGTTGTCAGTTGTCAGTCGCTAGTTGCACGAACAACATCGACAACCGGCAACTGACAACTGACAACTGACAACCGACATGAAACTCACATTACGAAAAAAGCTGCTTTTTTTCTCTGTTATCCTCGCGCTGATTCCCCTTTGCATTGCAGGCAGATTCATGATCCGTATCACCCAGGATGAAGTCAAAAGCTTCCTCAATGATGAACTGCTTGTGACAGCAGGCCAGATCGCCCAGGAGATTGACGGTATTTACACCCATAGTTGGCTGGCACCTCTGTTAATGATGAAACGGGTTGTCGAAAATGATGATCTGGGGTCTTCGGAAAAGATGTCGATTCTGACCGGCATAGGAGATGTTTCCGACATTGTTTCTCTTCAGATCTCGGTTGAAGGGGCTTCCAGGCCGACACTTATCACGCAGGACAGATTTACTTCCCGCTTATCAGAAGCAAAGGTGGATAGCGCTGCTGTTCTGACATTGGCACCCGAGCAGATTCGGGCCATTCAGGAACAGGACCCGAACAGCGATATTCACTCCCGGCCTCTGATCTGGGAACATAATGGTATTTTCAACAAAGAGCCGGAATACATCCCTGAAATCGATTGCTGGCTGTTTTCCATAATTATCCCCCTGAAAGATATTGCCGGTCGGAAAGCCGCATTGTCTGCCAAAATCAGCCTTGAACGGATCAGGAAAAAGATTGAAGATCATCCCTTCAGCAAAACCGGAAATATCATGCTGATTAACAGCCGGGGGGAGGCGATATTTGATCGGAACCATGAGGATTTAAGCGATTATGAGATTGTCAGGATCACCAAGGATCTGTTAAACGCCAAAGTCGGGACAACCGGCGTTGCCCCATATACCCGTGGCAGGGAGGAGATGCTGGCCGGTTACACGTTTCCTTCAAACTTCGGATGGGTGGTGATCGTGGAGAAAGATGTTCGGAAAGCATATCTGGCGGTCAGCAAAATGGTCAGCAGCCTCTTTATGCTGGCGTTGATTGGTCTGGTGATCGCAGTTGCGGGAGCCGTCATGTTTGCAAATCGTATTAGTCGGCCCATCCTTGAAATCGGACGGGTGGCCCAGCAGGTGGGTGAGGGAGAGCTTGATGTGCGGGTGAACATACGGAAATCCCAGGATGAGATCAGCAAACTCGGGGAACAGATCAATCAGATGATAGACGGGCTGAATGAGCGTTTTCAATTGCAGAAATTCGTTTCGGATCAGACCATGGAAGCGATCAAGCAGGCGGATATCGGTGGGATATGTCTGGGGGGCGAACGCAAAACAGCAACGGTGCTTTTTTCTGATATTCGGGGATTTACCGCGTTTTCAGAGAAACATGAGCCTGAGACCGTAATTAAAATGCTCAACACTTATCTTCGCGAGCAGGCGCAAATTGTTCACAAATATAACGGTGATATTGACAAATATGTCGGTGATGAGCTTGTGGCTGTTTTCCAGGAAAAGGATATGATCAGAAACGCCGTTCTCTGTGCTGCTGAAATTCATCGGGAAATTGACAGACTGAATAAAAAACAGCCCTGGGACATACGCGTCGGTATCGGCATCAACACCGGGGAGATGATTATGGGGGCCATGGGAAGTGAGGATCGGATGGATTATACCATTTTAGGAGATAATGTGAATTTGGCCGCCCGTTTGTGTTCCCATGCCGGCCCGGAAGAAACAATTCTGTCGGAAAAATCCTATAATAAAATTCATGATCGTGACAATCTGCATATCAGGAAAGGGGATAAAGAAATCCGGGTGGTTATCAAAAAAGGGGAAAAAATTGAGGTAAAAGGAAAGTCAAAACGTGTTCGGATTTACAGGGTATTTTTAGGAAAAAAAATCAAGGCTCAGGTTTTTTCGGACCCGTGAGCTTCCGAAGATCATGGATGATCTGCCGTTCGGCCCTTCCGTCGCTCGGCCCTTCCGTCGCTCGGCCTTCCGTCGCTTGGCCCTTCCGTCGCTCGGCCCTTCCGTCGCTCGGTTCGGATTGCCAAATCCGAACCCTTGTTTTGGCTCGGTCCCTCGTTCGGTCTTCCGACCGCTCGATTCTCCAGTCGCTCGGTTCTCCAGTCGCTCGGTTCGGATTGCCAAATCCGAACCCTTGTTTTGGCTCGGTCCCATCGGTCCCGCCGTTCGGTCTTCCGACCGCTCGGTCCTCCTGTCGCTCGGTCCTCTCGTCGCTCGGTTCGGATTGCCAAATCCGAACCCTTGTTTTGGCTCGGTCCCTCGGTCCCGCCGTTCGGTCTTCCGACCGCTCGGTCCTCCTGTCGCTCGGTCCTCTCGTCGCTCGGTTCGGATTGCCAAATCCGAACCCTTGTTTTGGCTTGGTCCCCTCGGTCCCGCCGTTTGGTCTTCCGACCGCTCGGTCCTCCTGTCGCTGGGTCCTCTCGTCGCTCGGTTCGGATTGCCAAATCCGAACCTTTGTTTTGGCTTGGTCCCCTTGGTCCAGCCGTTTGGTCTTCCGACCGCTGGGTCCTCTCGTCGCTCGGTTCGGATTGCCAAATCCGAACCCTTGTTTTGGCTTGGTCCCCTCGGTCCCGCCGTTCGGTCTTCCGACCGCTCGGTCCTCTCGTCGCTCGGTTCGGATTGCCAAATCCGAACCCTTGTTTTGGCTCGGTCCCCTCGGTCCCGCCGTTCGGTCTTCCGACCGCTCGGTCCTCCTGTCGCTCGGTCCTCTCGTCGCTCGGTTCGGATTGCCAAATCCGAACCCTTGTTTTGGCTTGGTCCCATCGGTCCCGCCGTTCGGTTCTCCGACCGCTCGGTTCGGATTGCCAAATCCGAACCCTTGTTTTGGCTTGGTCCCATCGGTCCCGCCGTTCGGTCTTCCGACCGCTCGGTTCTCCTGTCGCTCGGTTCGGATTGTCAAATCCGAACCCTTGTTTTGGCTTGGTCCCATCGGTCCCGCCGTTTGGTCCTCCTGTCGCTCGGTCCTCTCGTCGCTCGGTTCGGATTGCCAAATCCGAACCCTTGTTTTGGCTTGGTCCCATCGGTCCCACCGTTTGGTCTTCCGACCGCTGGGTCCTCCCGCCGCTCGGTTCGGATTGCCAAATCCGAACCCTTGTTTTGGCTCAGTCCCCCCGGTCCCGCCATTCGGTCCTCCAGTCGCTCGGTTCTCCAGCCGCTCGGTCCGCTC
>JAUCGI010000251.1 GCA_030378035.1 Desulfobacterales bacterium HSG2 | reverse complement strand
AACCTGCTCGGTTCGGATTGGTAAATCCGAACCCGCCGCTGATCTCTTTCATGGCGGGCGGATTTAGCAATCCGCCCGGAGCAGCTTGGTGTATGTCGCCGGACGGATTTGTCAATCCGCCCGGAGCGGCATTCAAAACCTGCTCGGTTCGGATTGGTAAATCCGAACCAGCCGCTGATCTCTTTCATGGCGGGCGGATTTGTCAATCCGCCCGGAGCAGCTTGGTGCATGTCGCCGGGCGGATTTAGCAATCCGCCCGAAGCGGCATTCAAAACCTGCTCGGTTCGGATTGGTAAATCCGAACCCGCCGCTGATCTCTTTCATGGCGGGCGGATTTAGCAATCCGCCCGGAGCAGCTTGGTGTATGTCGCCGGACGGATTTGTCAATCCGCCCGGAGCAGCTTTCAAAATCTGCTCGGTTCGGATTGGTAAATCCGAACCAGCCGATGCTCTCTCTCATAGTGGGCAATCCGCCCGGAGCAGCCTGGCGCATATCGCCGGGCGGATTTGGCAATCCGCCCGGAGCAGCATCCCAAAACCTGCTCGGTTCGGATTGGTAAATCCGAACCAGCCCCTGCTCCCATGGCGGGCGGATTTAGCAATCCGCCCGGAGTAGCCTGGGATTCAGAGCAGCCTGGGATTCAGAGCAGCTTGGGACTCGGGCAGCCCGATATTCGGAGCATCCCGAGTGTCATCTCAAGCCTCAATATCCTTGACCGCCTTATAAACAAACTCAAACAAAGCTTCAATGTTCTCTTCATCAACAGAAGAAAACGCGATCCTCAAATCTGTTTCCCCGATAGAGATCACGCCCACTTTGTACTCATCCAGAAGATGCAGGCGCAGAGCTTCCGCATCCACTGTTTTGAGCCTGAGGCACATGAAATATCCCGAATTAAACGGATACATCTCCCAGACATCCCCATATTTGGGATTGGCCAGGACCTCCTTGAGCCGCATGGCTCTTTTTCTCATGATTTCCACCTTTTCAGCTCTTTCCTTCCGAACATTCGGGGATTTCATGGATTTCAGAACAATCGACTGACCCAGGTGGCTGGCATTGGAAACGGTTCCCCTGATATTTCCCGCGGTCTTTTTTTCCAGAGCCTCATAAAAGAGCGCGTGGTCGCCGTTTATCACCGTGCCATAAGTGATAAAGCCCACCCGAAGTCCCCACACAAACAACTCTTTGGTTGCCCCGTCCAATTTGACCGCGAGCAGTCGGGGATGCAAGTTGCACATGCGCGCGAAAAGCGACTCCTTTATCGGTTCATCTTCATAGCAAAGCCCAAAATATGCGTCATCGGTGACAGCAATGATATTCGTCCCCTCTTCCGCGACCTTTGTCAGAATTTCCACAATCCGGTCCCCTTCCTCATCGGAAATGGTATAACCGGTCGGATTGTTCGGGAAATTCAGGAACACGATCACTTTGTAATTATTTTCGGCTTCCTGTCTGACCTTGGACTCAAACGCGGCAAGATTGAATCCGCCATCCTCTGAAAACATGGCATAATTGCTGATATGGGCATCTCCCCTGACAGACATGATCAGATGATTGTTTCCCCACATCTTGTCCGGAAAAACCAGCACATCATCCGGATCGACAAACATATCCGAAAACACGCTGATCCCGTGGGTTATCCCATTGGTGACAACCGGCAGACTTATGGATTTGCCCTTTAGCGAGGGATTCTTTTCAATCATGGCCTCTCTCCACTCATGCCGCAAAGCAAAAATGCCGAAAGAAGGCGCGTAAGTCAGAGAATCACTGGGGCGAATGTTGCTGACATAAGATGTCACAGAAGGGAGGCACATGGTATGGAGCCCCTCTGTGGCGATTCCGATGGTGGCGTTGAACTTGTCATACGCTTTCTGTCTGGCCTCGGCGGTCTGAGACAGAATCCCTTTGGGAAAATAGAGCCTCCTGCCTGTTTTGGAAAACATTTCCATCAGGTGAGGGTTGCCGTTTTTGATAACGGCGTTCAGTTCCTGAGCAACGGGGTTAATTTTCATTTTATTTCCTTTCTTTACAACCCGCCGATGACAGACTGCTTAACCTCTTTCAGGGTTGCGATGCCCTGTCCGATCTGTTCCGGTTCAAGCGCGGGAAAGGGGGTTCGGACGAAAAACCCTTTTCCACGATTCTTTTCCAGAATGTTGGGAGCAAACACGGCACTCGCGGAGCCGATGCTGACGCCCGCTTCTTTGGCGGATTTTACAAACAGGTCTTCTTTCTCCTCTGTTATTTCAGGCATATTCAGGAGGACAGAGAATCCGCCGGTCGCTCTGACAGGATCGGTTTCCGAAAAATGAGCCTCCATTGCGGTGTTCAGCGCATCCATCCTCGGCTTGTAAAGGTCACACAGAACATTCTGAAATTCATCATATTTGCCGGATTTGATAAATTCGGCAATAAACGCCTGGGTGGGCAGATTGGGATTGATTCGCGTGTTGGCGATCACATTTGTCACATGCCCGATCATCTCTTTCGGCAGCACCATATATCCGCATTTTGTTCCGGGGCTGATCGTTTTGGTGAAAGAACTCATCAGAATAGGTCCCCCGTCCGAGACTTCGATAGGCGTGTTTTTGTTTCCGTCATACCTGAGCGACTCATAACAAACATCCCATGCGCAGATCGCATCCTGTTTTCCGCATATCTCCTCAACCGCCTTGCGGTTCTCTTCAGTGTATGTGATCCCTGTGGGATTCTGGTGAAAGGGAATTCCGTAAAAAACCTTTGCGGAACCCGCCGGAATCTCCCTGAGCAAACGCTCCAAGTCATCCGAATTCACGCCTTCGGATGTCATTTCAACACCGACGACTTTATGGCCGTACTGCATCGCGTCAAGCAGAACCCGGTCATAAGTTGCCTCTTCGACAATGATCGTGCTGTTCGGAGGAAGAGATTTGAAAAAAAGGGAAATAACTTCCAATCCGCCATTCCCGGCAATAATTCTTTCCGGGTCCGTGTTGTAAATTTCACCCAAAATGTCACGCAGAGGTTTGAAACCGCCAAAGTGACCGTACTGAAGCACAGTTGCTCCGTATTTGTTTATGGCTTCCTTATATCCTTCCGCCACCAGCGGGCTTATTTTCTCCAGTGATTCGTCAGCCGGGACGCCGCGTAGAAAATTAATCATTTTGTTTTCCATATCTTAATTTGATTTAATGTTCAGTTTTCAACCTTATCCAGCCCGAACGCCGTATGAAGCGTCCGGACAGCCAGTTCCGCTTTCTTCTCTTCGACCACGCAGGATATCCGGATTTCGGACGTGCTGATCATGATGATGTTGATATTCTCAGCAGCCATGGCGGAAAACATCTTCGCGGCCACGCCGGAATGACTCTTCATTCCGATACCGGTAACCGACACCTTTGCGATGTTTTCATCCCCCAGAACTTTTTCCGCGCCGATCTTTTCCGCAACCTGTTTTCCGAGATCCAGCGCTCTTTTGAAATCCGCTTTCGGGACAGTGAATGTCAGGTCCGTCTCTCCTCCGGCACGGGTGTTCTGGATGATCATATCCACATTAATTCCGGCCTCGGCAATGGAAGTGAAAATATTTGCCGCGATCCCCGGCTGATCCGGAACCCTTTTCATGGTGATCCGAGCTTCATTCTTGTTATAAGTAATTCCGGATACCACCGGACTCTCCATGTCGTGATCTCCGTTCATAACCATAGTTCCCTCCTTTTCATTAAATGATGACCGCACATATAAGGGGACATTATGTTTCAGGGCAAATTCGACTGAGCGGATATGCAGCACTTTCGCGCCCACACTCGCCATTTCAAGCATCTCCTCACAGGAGATACTGTCAAGCTTTCTTGCATTGGCGCACACATTGGGATCCGCGGTGTAAATGCCGTCAACATCCGTAAAAATCTCACACTTGTCCGCTTTGAGGGCCGCGGCGATTGCCACCGCGGATGTGTCTGACCCCCCGCGGCCGAGGGTCGTGATATTGCCCCCCTGGTCAATCCCCTGAAACCCTGCCACAACAACGATGTTTCGTTTGTCAAGCAGTTCTTTTATCCGGGTGGCCCCTATGTCAACAATGCGGGCGTTACAGTAAGAACAGTCCGTAACAACCTCTGCCTGAAATCCGAGCAGAGACATGGCAGGATAGTTCATGGATTTCAGGGTCATGGCCAGAAGCGCCGCGGTTGTCTGCTCTCCTGTGGCAAGCAGCACATCGAGTTCCCGCCTGTCAGGAGATTCTGACATCTCGGATGCCAGCCCGATCAGGCTGTCCGTAACACCTGCCATTGCCGAAAGGATGACCACCATGTCATGCCCTTCCTCAAAATTTCTTGACACACGTTTTGCAACATTCTGAATCCGTTCAGGATTGGCGACAGAAGTGCCGCCGAATTTTTGTACAATCAGACTCATTTCTACTCCCTGATTCCGGGGACGCTCGTATTCCCGAACTTCTTGCAGATTTTCAGAAAAATAATTTCACACGTCGGCATCTTTCATTTGTCAGCTTACACTTTGCCGCAGAACGATTTCGCAAATCGTCCCGGACGACCTGCAAAGTCGCTCTGCAAGTCGGAAAAAGTGCTTTTCAGCTTTTATGAAGGATGCCCACAGGTCTGATGAATAAAATTCGTTTTTTCAGCAGACTGAAAATCGGAAATCTGCAATCGGAAACTGGCAGTTCTAAAAGTTTGATTAATCTCAGTGACACAGAAGGTTCGCGAGACCTGTCATTCCGGTTAAAATCAGAAATTCCTTCGGAATTTTCTGATTTTAAGCCGGAATCCGCCGATTTTTTCAGACTCTTGCCAAAAAAACTTTCAGATATACTGGAAATCGGAAATTCTGTAAGCAGGTTGGCCAAAAGTTTTTCAGGATTTTCCATTATAAGCAGGTACCTGAAAGTTCATGGCCGGGTACTTATCATTATTACCCCGGAATTCTTTTTCTTGTTTATATATTTCATCCCATGAATTTGGTCAGGGATATTCTCAAGACTTCCAAAGTTTTAGAAACTTCCAAAGTCTAATGTATTTCATAGTACAAAGTTATAGTTGATGAACAATTCATAAATTCGTCCCCTTCCGCCGGATTGCCAAATCCTGTAGGTCGGATTTGGCAATCCGAGCCGAGCACAGGGATGAATTTACAAGTTGACGCAGCACACCACTTTTAAGTTCGTCATCCTTGATGAACGGTCAAATACTGTAATATCAGGTTTTCCAATACCCGCTATCAGGGGTACGGATTTACGAAGTGATGTAGTAGCTTTCATAATAGTTAAAAAAGAAAATTGCAAGAAGAAAAAATACAAATCCGGAGTGCAAAAGTAACCTTGCACCCCGGATTTATGATTTCCAAAAACAAAACAAGATTTCAAAGTTTCGGAAACTCAATCTTCAGTGGCGTCACTTCTTTTTACTTGCTCGTTTGGATGCCTTAAGTGGGTTGATCTTCGTCTTGGCTACGGTACCTGTTTTAGTAACATGCGTGGCCAAGTTGCAATTTCCCTTTCTCCATTTCATTGAAGGCTCGGGGCTGGCCGTGCAGAACCATCCGGATGGAAATTCAGCAGCGCGATTGCATCCGTCACATTGTT
>JAUCGI010000250.1 GCA_030378035.1 Desulfobacterales bacterium HSG2 | reverse complement strand
AAAACATCTGATTATGATGCCTTTTGGGGAAGGGGTGGATTCCGGGTCAGAAACTTGTCCCTGACATCTTTTATTCCTGTCCCTGACGTTTTTTATCAGGGAAGGGATGATAGGAATCCTGCCGATTCTTATCATACCTGATAAAAGATGTCAGGGACAAGTTTTTGCCCGGAATGACAGGAGCCGGAGCCTCTGAAAACGAAGTTCCCCAAAAGGCGTTATAATCAGAAAAACATAACCATTATACAGTTCCCGTAATTTCCCGGCACTTTCTTCATTTTTTTACCGGAATTCTGACTGCTCTGAGGCAACTTAAAAAGCTTCCGAATAACATCTTGGATGATCCCAATAATGACAAGTTTGGGAAACTTTCATTAAATGATTCTGGTTCTAACGGATTTTGTCGTTCCGCAGGGTTTCAGCACGCCGGCAAACCGCGGAGGAGACAGAGAAGGCACAGAGAGCCGCGGAGATTCGGAAAGGACTCCGCGGTCCTCCGCGTTTATAAAACGGATCACACCACGAACCAGAAATGATTATGATGATTAATGGTTGATATGTAAAATTGAATATAAACAAAGATTTCCATTTGTCAAGCTTTTAAATTTCAAGTGATTGACATCAGAGAGTCCGTGTTTATCATTCAGATTAGAACACACGACAGATAAAGGTAGCTCGTGCTCGTGAACATACAGCGCACCTGAAGATCACGTTTAAACACTTGGCATAAAAAATTTCCTTTGTGCCTTATCTTTGTGCCTTTGTGTGGGATATTAAATCCCGGTATACGACAGATAAAAGCAGTTCGTGAACATACAGCGCACCTGAGGAGCACGTTTAAGCACTTGGACATAAATTTTTTCCTGATTATAACGGATTTAGGGGAGGCTCAACGCAGAGGTCGCGGAGAACGCGGAGACACGCGGAGATATCAGCGGACCGGAGCGGGGGATCACCGCCATCAGGCCGGGGAACACAGCCGGCCGGGGAGGACATTGTCTCAGGCACCGTCGGGCCGCTCCGACTCCCAACCCAATGGGCGGCGGGGCGGAGGATCCGGTCGACTTCCTCCGCGTGACTCTGCGTGACTCCGCGTCCTCCGCGTCCTCCGCGTTGAGTTCCGCTCAGACAGACAGACCATGGCGGGTCAGAGGGAGGCTCCCCTAAATCCGTTATAATCAGATTTTTTCCTTTGTGCCTTCATCTTTGTGCCTTTGTGCCTTTGTGTGGGATATTAAATTTCGGAAAAGTTTGTTCACGTTTAAGTTCACGTTCACGTTTAAGTTTAAGTTCAAGTTCAAGTTCAAGTTCAAGTTCAAGTTTAAGTTTAATGACAGGAGGGACACTTTTATGCGTTTCGACAAATTTACCATAAAATCACAGGAACTGATCCAAAACGCCCAGGCATTGGCTCCGCAGCACCAGAACCAGCAGATTGAGCCGGAGCATCTGCTCATGGTCATGCTGAATGAGCCGGAGGGTATTGCCGGGGCCATGCTTCATAAGCTTGGCGTCTCTCCCAAAGGGGTCATCCCGGAGATCGCCCTTGCCATTGACAAGCTTCCCAAAGTGAGCGGAGCGGGAGAGGTTTATATTTCCCGGCGGAGCAAAAGCGTGCTTGACGCGGCATTCGCGGAAGCCTCAAAGATGAAAGATGAATATGTCAGTATTGAGCACATCCTTTTGGCGGTTTCAGATGAAAAAGAGGGGGAAGCCTCAAAGATTCTCAGCCGCCACGGTGTGAAAAGAGAATCGATATTAAAGGTGCTCATGGATATCCGGGGAAACCAGCGCATCACCGACCCGAATCCTGAAGAGAAATACCAGGCCCTTGACAAATTCAGCAGAGACCTGACCGATCTCGCCCGTCTGGGAAAACTCGATCCGGTCATCGGACGGGATGAGGAAATCCGGCGCATTGTCCAAGTCCTTTCAAGACGGACCAAAAACAATCCGGTGCTCATCGGAGAGCCGGGTGTCGGGAAAACCGCAATCGTTGAGGGGCTTGCCCGGCGCATTGTGGAGGGAGATGTGTCAGAAACTCTGAAAAACAGGCGCCTGGTCGCGCTGGACATGGGCGCGCTGATTGCCGGAGCAAAGTACCGGGGCGAATTTGAAGACCGTTTAAAGGCGGTTTTAAAAGAGGTGGAACGCGCCGAAGGGGAGGTCGTCCTTTTCATTGACGAACTCCACACGTTGGTGGGCGCGGGTGCGAGCGAAGGCGCGATGGACGCGTCCAACATGCTGAAGCCGGCCCTTGCCAGAGGCACTCTGCGATGTGTGGGCGCGACCACGCTGAACGAATACCGCAAATATATCGAAAAGGATGCGGCTTTGGAAAGGCGGTTTCAGCCGGTCATCGTGCGTGAGCCCACCGTGGAGGACACCATCTCCATCCTTCGCGGGCTGAAGGAGAAATATGAAGTCCATCACGGAGTAAAGATCAAGGACTCGGCAATCGTAGCGGCCTCAACCCTTTCCGACCGCTATATTTCCGACCGGTTTCTTCCGGATAAGGCGATTGACCTGATTGACGAATGCGCGTCAAAACTGAGGATCGAAATCGACAGCATGCCGGTGGAAATAGACGAAATCCGGCGGAAGCACACCCAGTCTGAGATCGAGCGGGAGGCTCTGAAAAAGGAATCCGACCCGGCCTCAAAAGAGCGACTTGCCAAACTTGAAAAAGAGATCGGGAACATGGGTGCCGAACTTTCAGAACTGAAAGCCCGCTGGCAGAATGAAAAAAACATGATTCAGACCATTGCAAAGATCAAGGAGGAGCTTGAGCAGACCGGCATCGAAGAGCAGCAGGCCGAAAGGGAGGGCGATTACGGTCGGGCCGCGGAGCTCAAGTACGGCAAAACCATGGAACTGAACAAGCGTCTGGAAGAAGCCGGCCAGAAGCTTTCGGAGCTTCAGGAGACCGGTAAGATGCTCAGAGAGGAGGTGGATAACGAGGATATTGCCGAAGTCATCTCCAGATGGACCGGCATCCCGGTGAGCAAGATGCTTGAGGGGGAAAGGGAGAGGCTCGTCTTTATGGAAGATCGCCTCAGCCGGCGGGTGATCGGACAGAAAGAGGCGATACTGGCGGTATCGAATGCGGTCCGACGGGCGCGCTCCGGATTGCAGGATCCCAACCGGCCCATCGGCTCATTCATTTTCATGGGGCCGACCGGTGTGGGCAAAACAGAGCTGGCCAAGGCCCTTGCGGAATTTATCTTTGACAGCGAGCAGGCCATGATCAGAGTGGACATGTCCGAATATATGGAAAAGCATTCGGTGGCGCGGCTCATCGGCGCGCCTCCGGGGTATGTGGGATACGAAGAGGGCGGATATCTTACGGAAGCGGTGCGCCGGCGGCCCTATTCCGTGGTGCTGTTTGACGAGATCGAAAAGGCGCATCCTGATGTCTTCAATGTCCTGCTTCAGATTTTGGACGACGGACGCATGACCGACGGCCATGGCAGAACTGTTGACTTTAAGAACACCATCATTATTATGACGTCCAATGTGGGGAGCCAGTGGATTCAGGAATTTGGCGTGTCACAGCGCGAAGAGATGGAAAAAGGGGTCACTGAGGCGCTTCGGGCAAATTTCAAGCCGGAATTCCTGAACCGGATTGATGAGACCATTATTTTTCAGAACCTGACTCCCGATCAGATCGGCGATATCGTGGAGATTCAGATGAAAAGGCTCAGGAATCGGCTTGCTGACAGAAAAATCACCCTTGCCCTTTCGGAAGAAGCAACAGCACTGCTTGCGGAAAAGGGGTATGACCGGATATTCGGAGCGCGTCCGCTCAAGCGGGCCATTCAGAAATATATTGAAAATCCGTTATCCATGGAGATTCTCAAAGGGAATATTCCGGACGGCACCGCCCTCAGAGCAGACGTCCAAGGAGAGGAAATCCTCTTTCACTTACGAGGCTCTGCCTCGTAACGCAATGCCGAGGCCCCAAACTGGCTCGCTGGGGGATTGCCAAATCCCCCGGCTTTCAGGACTCGGTTTTACCAATCCGAAACGAGCGGACCAAAAATGGCTCGCTGGGGATTGCCAAATCCCCGGCTTTCAGGACTCGGTTTTACCAATCCGAAACGAGCGAAAGGGAATCCGAAACGAGCGGACCAAAACTGGCTCGCGGGGGATTGCCAAATCACCCGGCTTTCAGGTCTCGGTTTTACCAATCCGAAACGGGCGGACCAAAAATGGCTCGCGGGGATTGCCGGCTTTCAGGTTCGGATTTACCAATCCGAACCGAGCGGGAGGAAATCCGAACCGAGCGGGAATCCAAACCGAGCGGGAGAGACCGAATTGGCGTATCCGAAACGGGCGACCAAAACTGGCTCGCGGGGGATTGCCAAATCACCCGGCTTTCAGGTCTCGGTTTTACCAATCCGAAACGGGCAGTCCAAAAATGGCTCGCGGGGGATTGCCGGCTTTCAGGGTTCGGATTTACCAATCCGAACCGAGCGGGAGAGACCGAATTGGCGTATCCGAAACGGGCGGACCAAAAATGGCTCGCGGGGGATTGCCAAATCACCCGGCTTTCAGGGTTCGGATTTACCAATCCGAACCGAGCGGGAGGGAATCCAAACCGAGCGGGAGAGACCGAATTGGCGTATCCGAAACGGGCGGCCCAAACTGGCTCGCCAAATCCTCCGGCTTTCAAGGCTCGGATTTACAAATCCGAAACGGGCGGAACAAAAATGGCTCGCGGGGGATTGCCAAATCCCCCGGCTTTCAGGGTTTGGATTTACCAATCCGAAACGAGCGAAAGGGAATCCGAAACGGGCGGAACAAAACTGGCTCGCGGGGATTGCCGGCTTTCAGGGTTCGGATTTACCAATCCGAAACGGGCGGAACAAAACTGACTCGCGGGGATTGCCGGCTTTCAGGGTTCGGATTTACCAATCCGAACCGAGCGGGAATCCGAACCGAGCGGGAAGGAACCGAGCGGGAGAGACCGAATTGGCGTATCCGAAACGGACGGCCCAAACTGGCTCGCCAAATCCTCCGGCTTTCAAGGCTCGGATTTACAAATCCGAAACGGGCGGAACAAAACTGGCTCGCGGGGGATTGCCAAATCCCCCGGCTTTCAGGACTCGGTTTTACCAATCCGAGCGAAAGGGAGTCCGAAACGGGCGGAACAAAAATGGCTCGCGGGGGATTGCCAAATCCACCGGCTTTCAGGACTCGGTTTTACCAATCCGAGCGAAAGGGAGTCCGAAACGGGCGGAACAAAAATGGCTCGCGGGGGATTGCCGGCTTTCAGGGTTCGGATTTACCAATCCGAAACGAGCGGGAGGGAATCCGAAACGAGCGAATCCGAAACGGGCGGACCAAAACTGGCTCGCGGGGATTGCCGGCTTTCAGGGTTCGGATTTACCAATCCGAAACGAGCGGGAGGGAATCCGAACCAAGCGGACCAAAAATGGCTCGCGGGGATTGCCAAATCCCACGCTTTCAGGGTTCGGATTTACCAATCCGAACCGAGCGGGAATCCGAACCGAGCGGGAAGGAACCGAGCGGGAGAGACCGAATTGGCGTATCCGAAACGGACGGCCCAAACTGGCTCGCCAAATCCT
>JAUCGI010000034.1 GCA_030378035.1 Desulfobacterales bacterium HSG2 | reverse complement strand
GGTAAGGGTAAACCTGCTTTTCTGAGATACTTTTTTACAAAGTGCAAAAATGAGGGTGTGTCCCACCTCGACCTGTCATTCCGGGCAGAATTGAAAAAATGGGACATTTTTTCAATTCTGACCCGGAATCCACTTCTACTGTCACGAAGGGTCCCGGTCTGAAACCGGTTCTGACCAGATCGACATAATGGGACAGATGGTACACGCTCAAAAATGAAGCAAGCGAAGCTTCGTCAAAGATGGCAAAGTTTGCGCGCCTTGGATGATGCCCCGTCAGAGGAACTTCAAAAGCGGGGCTATCAGTTGGAAACACTGATTATGGACTTGCTGGCGTTGGAAGGTCTGAACCCGTCTCCGCCATATCGAAGCAGAGGTGAACAAATAGACGGCTTGTTTGAGATGGAAGGTCGTTATTTTTCATTGGAGACCAAGTGGGAGAAAAATCCGCTTCCGGCTTCAAGTGTCTATGCTTTCCGGGCCAAAGTAGATGGTAAGCTCATAGGGACAATCGGCATTTTTATCGCTATTAACGGATTCTCCACAAATGCGCCGATAGCCCTGACTTATGGCAAAGAGATCAATGTGTTGCTGTTTGATGGTAACGACATTAACTTTGCTTTAAAGGATGAACATTCGTTCAAAGACATATTAAAGGTAAAATTACGAAAAGCTGCTCAATACGGGGTAGTTAAATATTCTTATGCTCATTATTTGGATGATGAGGGAATATAAAATGAAAAATTTCAAACTTGGCTTTATTGTTGAAGGGGATACAGACAAAGTTATTATTGAGACATTAGCCCGTCGTCTTTTACCCTCAGATACTCAATTCCACACAGTTCGTACTGGGAGCAAAAGCGAGTTGTTTCATTCAGCACATATAACCGTTTTCAAATTCTTGGACAAAGCATATAATCATGTTATTGCTTTGTTTGATACCGACTCTACAGACCAGGATTCAATTGGAGAGAGGGTATTGAATTGTGAGGAACAGTTTAGAAGATATGACTTGTTGAAGCAGGTCACTGTCTGTCCGGTTATTCCGGAAATAGAAGTTTGGCTGTTAGCCAATTACTTTGAACCGTTTGAAATATATCGCCCCAAAGTGATGTTAGCTGAAACAATACAGGAAAAACAACTCGACATAGAGAAATTGGTTCAGACAGCGGATATTAACTTAATGAAAAAACGTAATGCCAGTTTTGCTTCATTTGTTGAAATGTTGCAAAATTTGGGAATTCCTTCGTCACATTAAAACGGGCCCGGTTCTGACCAGAGTAACATGATGGGGACGTTCTCTGAGAAGGTGTTTGAAAACTCCTACAAGGCATTGTTTCCGACCTCACGATGCCTGTCTTTCTGGCATGTTCTTCGCGGTCAGGCTAGTTTTCAAACACCTTCTGAGATACTTTTCTACAGAGTGCAAAAATGAGGTATGTGTCCCACCTCCACCTGTCATTCCGGGCAGAATTGAAAAAATGGGACATTTTTTCAATTCTGACCCGGAATCCACTTCTACTGTCACGAAGGGTCCCGGTCTGAAACCGGTTCTGACCAGTGCGACATAATGGGACATTTTCTGAGATACTTTTTTACAGAGTCCCGACCTGTCATTCCGGGCAGAATTGAAAAAATGGGACATTTTTTCAGTTCTGACCCGGAATCCACTTCTGCTGTCACGAAGGGGCCTGGTCTGAAACCGGTTTTGACCAGTGCGACATAAGGGGACAGATGGAATAAAATGAAGAATCTCAAACTCAGTTTTATTGTCGAAGACAAAGTGGATAAGATCATTGTCGGAACATTAGTGCATCGCATATTACCTTCAAACATTCAAATTTATACTGTTACAAAAGGGAAAAGCCATTTCCATTTGAATTACATAACAGTTTTTGAATTTTTGGACAAAGCATATAATCATGTTATTTTTTTGTTTGACACAGATTCTGCGGATCAGGTTTCAGTTAAACAAAATGTAAGGGAATATGAACGTGAATTCAGAAAGCATAATTTGCAGCGATGGGTCACAGTCTGCCCGGTTGTGCCTCAGATTGAGGCGTGGTTATTGGGAAATTATCTTGAACGCCCTGAAATCTATCGAGAGCCGACAGCGATGTTGGCTGAAGCCATGCAAGTTGAAAAACTGACCGGTGAGGACATGGAAAAGATCGCTCAGGCAGCAGATATTGACCGGATGAAAAAGCGTAACGCCAGTTTTTCCTCATTTGTCGAATTGTTGCAGAATCTGGAAGAAAAACTGACGACGGAGCGCATCGCCATTGACTCCGCAACCTGCGATGGGAGACCCTATATCAAGGAGGCGCAGATTCCGGTTAATCAGGTCATCCGTAAGTTAGCCAAAGGCGAGAGCTTTGAAGAAGTGATTACGGATTATCCCGCATTAAAACGTGATGATATTCTTGCATGTCTGGATTATGCGGCGACGGTTCTTGAAGACATAGAGATTTAAAGGATAACATTATGGTTACCGAAGAAGCTTTCAGAAAAATGAGTTTGAAAGAGAAGCTGGCCGGACTGTTCAGAGAGAACACCACCACTGAGCAACAAAGGACAGAAGATACATGGATGGGGGCGCTGGACAGCCTGTATGAGGATATTACGAAAAACTGGTTTAGGGAATATATTGAGGAAGGCTACATAGAGCCTGAGTTTTATTATTCGGAATCCGAGCAATATGAGTATTATTCTGAAACTGTGACTTTGGAATTACATATTCCCGGAGAGTTTTCAGTTGTCTTTGAGCCTGCCGGAATAAATGTCCGGGACGCTTTCGGAAAAATAAATTTGTACGTCAGGGGCCATAAAGATGAAAAGATATCTCTTTTGCTTGTTCGGGATGACGGTGACGGTGAAAAACTGCACTGGGATGTGTGGAAAAGCAGAAAGCAGAGAGAGGGCATTCCCTTTGACAAGGATGTACTTGAAAAACTGCTGGATGAATGGCTGGAGCGATGGGCGAATATAGAGAGATAGCAGATAATGTCGGCAAAAGAGATACTGAAAGAAATATTTGAATCGTATGAATCTCTGAAAGAGATTTGTGATGCTGCTGAGAATCGTGTTAAAAGAGGGGATCGCAGGTTCGGCGAAAAATTGGGGGTGATTCCGAAATCAGGGAAAAAGGAGAAACAGAAAGAGACTGAGGCTTATTTCGACTCATTATGCGAAAGGATTGAGGAGCACTATGCCTTGGAACTCATCTCGACATTTGAAGGGCTTGTGTTCGACCGATTAGGAGATACAGCCGGAGTGATTAGGAGGGTTGTGAAATCGGGATATGAAAAGATGCGGAAGAATCATAAGCCGACCCCTTTGTATCATTCTGCAAGCGCATTCATCAAAACCAGGGAAGATATCCGCAGCCTGTCAGGAGCGAGCAATATTCTGGGAAAGCAGATAAAGCAGATATCGGAAGAGCTGCATGAGGAACTTGAAGAAATTATTGACTATAGGAATTGGCTCTCACATGGGAAAAATTACGGAAAAAGAGAAGGCATAAAAGAGCCCGGAATAAAACCTGAAATCGAAGACATTTATAACATATTGATACGCATCATTGAAGAAGTTTCTGAGTACAGGACAAAAAATGGATTCCGGGTCGGAAGTGCCGGGAATCCTGCCGATTCCCGGCACTTCCGCCCGGAATGACAGATGCCCGGTTTTCAGGCATCCGACGTTTTTTGTCCTGTACACAGAAGAAGTTTATAGATATTCCCTTTGATTTCATCGGACTGAATATTTGAAAGGTGACTGCCGACCCATGCAAAGAAAGTGAGAAAGGGGCGGGAAATGCCGGATGAGAAGAAAACACTGAAAATCTTTAAATATATAGATGAGTTGGATTGTTTCATCGTAACAGATGAATACAAAAAGATTGCAGAACATCTCGGTCTGAGCGAATGGAATCCGGTTGTCTGGATCGGAAGGCTGTTTATCTTAGACAATGACTATGGCGAGCATTGGTTCGACAACTGGGACCTGAGAGAAGAAAGGAAGACTGGGGCGGAGAGATTTGGTTTGAATTATGAGGAATTACTCATAATTGATCCTGACAGATTTAAAAATGATGCTGACGGACCTTGCCATTCCCCGGAAATGCGGAAAAGATTCTGGACCGATGTTTTAAAATCACTGGAACTGAGCTATGATCTGTTATTTGAGGAAGCCAGACGATTCAATAACAAGGCAAACAAGAAATTCTTTCCGGAAGAATTCGTTAATGACTTGGAGGAAAGAATTGAAAAAATCAGGAAGGAATTTTGATGCTCGCACGATTCACTGCTCCGCAAATCATGCTCTTGTGGGACGGGGGGGAACATGACTCAGGTATATATCATCACTGAAGGTGAATCCGACAGAGATGTTCTCAGGACGGTCTTACCCGAAAAGATTCTTCAGTATGCCGAGTTTATAGTCGGAGTTCAAGTTCACGGGATCCTACATCCGTTATAATCAGAAACTTTGGATACCCTACCCTACATGGATAAATAATGAAATTACGTCTCTCAAAATACGTTCGGAACGGCCGGTTCTTTGTTCTGGGCATCGCCCTGATTCTGTGCATTCTTTCCGGAATCATCATGCACCACAACATTCGGCGCATCAATCAGGGATTAGCCGGGAGGCTGGAACATGCCCTGAAACTGGCCGAAATCACGCTTCCCCAGGCGGTATGGCAGTTTAACGAGGAGTATGCGGACAACTTTGTCAGCGCCCTGTTTTCAGAAGAGAGCGTTGTCTATGCACAGGTTCAGGTTCGGATCCCGCCAGTTCGGAAAGAGCTTGCCCTCAGAACCCGGTCTATCTTTGAGGGGAAACCGTTCTTTTTTTTCAGGGAATCCGCTCACTTTGTCACGGGAACGCGGGATATTTCTTATGACGGAGAAAAAAGCGGAACGGTCTTCATTGCTGTCTCACGGGAGGGGATTTACAGGAAACTGGCTCTGAACACACTGCCTCCCATTGTCCTGATGAGTGCGGTCATCATTGTTATCGCATTTTATTATATCCGGCTGAAACGGTCTGAAAAGAAGTACCGGAATCTGCACGACAATGCCATTGAAGCCATTTTTCAGACTACGCGGGAAGGTCGTGTCATCAGCGCAAATCCGCACATGGTGCGAATACTCGGGTTTGCTTCTCCCGAGGAACTGATTTCATCCGTCACAAATGCCGGGGAACAACTTTATGCAAATCGCGGAGATCGCGAAGAAATTGCCCGCCTTATGGAAGAAAATGACGATCATGTCAGCGGATTTGAGACCCGGTTTTTCCGCAAGGACAGGAGCATTTTATGGGTTTCCATATCGGCCCGGGCGATCCGGGACAAAACTGGCAGAATTATCCGGTATGAGGGATGGTTTGCAGACATAACGAGCATCAGAGAGAAAGAAAGAGCGGAACGGGAACGGGAAATTGCCGAAGCCCTGAACCAGAAGATCATGGAGAGTATCCAGTATGCCAGTCTGATACAAAGCGCGTTGTTGCCCACGCTGGAAGATATAAAGATGCATCTTCCTGAGAGTTTTCTGCTGTGGATGCCCAGAGACATTGTGGGAGGAGATATCATTTTTTTTGCAGAATATCCTTCTGCCGGAAGTGAGAGACGGTGTAACGACTTTCTGCTCGCGGTGATTGACTGTACCGGACACGGGGTCCCCGGCGCATTGCTGACCATGCTAGCATGTTCGGAACTGAAACGGATCACCGGAGATGACGAGTGCCGGGATCCGGGTGAAATCCTCAGACGTCTGAACGCCTCTGTCAAAACATTGCTGAGACAGCAGAAGCAGGGAGGCAGTTCAAACGAGGGGATGGATGCCGCTGTCTGTTTTATCAGCCCCCGGGAAAGCGTCATACGCTTCGCCGGAGCGGGCCTGCCTCTGATCTGTGTCCGTAACGGCGAGTTAAAGAGCATCAAGGGGGACCGCCGGAGTATCGGATACAGACGCACGGATATCAATTTCGTTTTTACCAGTCACACAGTGGATATCGCCGAAGGCATCTCTTTTTACATGGCAACAGACGGTTTTGAAGATCAGTTGGGCGAACACACGGGGAGCCGGTTCGGGGTGAAACGCTTCAGCAAAAAACGGTTTGGGGAACTGATCCGGACACACAGCGATCTGTCTTTCAGAGAGCAGCGGGAACTGCTTTTCAATGCTTATGAGGCGCACAGAGGCGGAATGGAAAGACAGGATGATGTGACCGTGGTGGGATTCGGATTTAAGTGACAAGAACAAGAATTTAGGGAGCCCCGTAAACTTGAACTTGAACTTAACTGATTATAACGGATTTTGGGGAGGCCCGGGAATATGACAACGGATAGAAGGATTAAACGGATATGTCCGTTCAATCCTCGGAATCCGCTGTCATGTCCGATCCGGGAATATCCGTTTCATCCCGGAGGCCCGGGAATATGACAACGGATAGAAGGATTAAACGGATATATCCGTTTAATCCCCGGAATCCGCTGTCATGTCCGATCCGGGAATATCCGTTTCATCCTGAAATCCGCTGTCATATTCCCGGGCTTCCCCAAAATCCGTTATAATCCGTTATTTTTTTATGTTGACAACATCGTAAGTTTGATATAAACATTGAAGAAATCAGCTTTGCAGAGGTATGATATTTCCGCGGCGGATTTTTCCGCGGAACTCGGACGGGCGATCATTCTCAGTTTCCCCCTCTGGTTCGCGGACTCTTGCAAAGTATGACGGACTTCGGAGTCCGGCCGGGCGACCCGGCGGGTTCCGTTGTCCCGAAATTGGCTACAGAACCTTTTGTTTTCAGCGTCTGCGGGAGAGTGTCAGTGCCTCCCCAAAGGCGTTATAATCAGAAAAAAATCAGGAGATTTATATGTTTGCAGATAGAAGAAACCGTCCGCCATCATCTAACCCCTTTATTCAAGCCCTTGGAAATTTGTCCGAGTCCGTTGATCCACATCCTGAGCCGCATAGCGAGCTGTCGGTCTTAAAAGGGTCGCGGATGCCTGTGGCAAAGATTCTTTTGGAAATATCCAAGGATGCCAAGATTTCAGAGATTGCGGAAGAGTATGAGCTTGATGTCGGACAGGTCAGGAATTTTATAGAGGGACTCGCGTTCCTTTTTTCTCATTCTCTTCTGAAAAAATGAAGAATTGGTGATGTCAGAGCTTTTAAGATAATGTTTGTCCGGCAGAGAAACCGGGTGTTTCCCAAAAAACCCGGTTTCTTTGGAACAATTTTTTTCTTAAAGTCTGTAACACAAGAAGTCGGGAGATTTACATGATTACAGAAAAAGACCGGATAAGATTACCGGATAAGGCATTTGACAGCCCAGGTTACCTGCTCGCTGAACGTCTGACGTATGCTCTGAAAAAAATGTCCGATTCTGTTGAAATAAACTCTGAAATCCGTGGCGGTATTCCGGTTTTAAAGGGGTCACGAATGCCGGTGTCCAGAATCATTGCTGAATTGGGAGAGAATGCTACAATCTCAGAAATTGCGGAAGATTATGAGCTTGATGTCAGACAGGTCAGGAATTTTATAGACGGACTCGCAGTCCTGCTTGATCGTTCTGTTCTGAAAAAATGATTGCAGATCGGAACCGGACAAAAAAAATGTCCCTCCACCTGTCATTCCGGGCAGAATTGAAAAAATGGGACATTTTTTCAATTCTGACCCGGAATCCATTTCTGCTGTCATCATTGTCACGAAGAGTTCCGGTCTGAAACTAGTTCTGACCAGAGCGACATAACGGATACACTCAAAAAAAATAACAGGAGGAAATTTAATGGCAGAAAGAAAACTAAGCAAGAAAGAACGAAGAAGACGTAAAGTCCGGCGAAAGATAGCCCGGAAGTCAAGACGGGTTAATCGCCTGAGAGTTTCATAATATTGATCCAAACGGAGGGAGACTCTCGCTCGGTTCGGATTGACAAATCCGAACCGTTCCGTCAGGATCGTCAGTCTCTTCCAAGACGGAGGGAGACTCTCGCTCGGTTCGGATTGACAAATCCGAACCGTTCCGTCAGGATCGTCAGTCTCTTCCAAGACGGAGGGAGACTCTCGCTCGGTTCGGATTGACAAATCCGAACTGTTTTTTCAGTATCATGTGAACTTGAACATTCCTGGTTTTAACGCTTTTTGTGGTCCCGGGAAATATGACAACGGATCGGAGGATGAAACGGATATCCGTCCCCGGCACGCCGTCACATTCCGGGATTTGCCGGAGCGGGAAAATCCGTTTCATCCTCCGACATTCACTTACGGGCAGGTTTAAGTTCAAGTTCAAGTAATCAGAAGATTAAATACGGAAATCAGAGGTGAGTATGTCCGAAAAACTTTGGGATGGCAGATTCTCAGAAAAGACCGATACGCTTGTTGAGGCGTTTACCGCTTCCGTTGACATTGACGGGCGGCTTTATGCTTACGATATTGAGGGGAGTATCGCCCACTGCAAAATGCTCGCAAAGTCTTCCATCATTACAGAAGATGAGGCTTCGTCCTTAATTCAGGGGCTTGAGAAGATCAAGGCGGAGATCGAGACAGGGCAGTTTCAATTCGATGACACCTTGGAGGATGTTCATATGAATATCGAAGCCAGGCTGGGTGAGATCGTGGGAACGGTTGCCCGAAAGCTCCACACCGCGAGGAGCCGAAATGACCAGGTCGCCTTGGATGTGCGTATGTATCTGAGGGCCGAAACCGCAAACATCATCAGTCGCCTGACTGAACTGCGGAAGGTGATTGTCCGACTTGCAAAGCCCCACACGGATGCGGTTCTGCCGGGATACACGCATTTGCAACGGGCCCAGCCGGTGCTCTTCTCCCATCATCTTATGGCGTATTATGAGATGTTTTCAAGGGATGCGGAGAGATTCCGGGACTGCCTCGGGCGCACTGACGTGATGCCCTTGGGCGCTGCGGCCCTTGCCGGAACGACCTATCCGATTGACCGGCATTACACCGCGGAACTCCTTGATTTTCCGAAGGTGTCGGCAAACAGCATCGATTCCGTGTCGGACAGAGATTTTATCATCGAATTTCTGTCAGCCGCGAGCATCTGCATGATGCACCTGAGCAGAATGTCGGAAGAACTGATCCTCTGGTCGTCATCCGAATTCGCTTTCATCGAACTTTCGGACGCGTTCACCACCGGAAGCAGCATCATGCCCCAGAAGAAAAACCCGGATGTGCCGGAGCTTGTCCGGGGAAAGACCGGCTCTGTTTTCGGACATCTGTTCGCCATGCTGACCATGATGAAATCCCTGCCCCTCGCGTATAACCGGGATATGCAGGAAGACAAAAAGCCCCTGTTTGAAGCAACGGACACCTTACAAGCATGTATTGAAATTTACATCCGCATGCTGCCGAACATGAAAATCAGCAAAGAGACCATGCTGCATGCCGCATCCGAGGGATTTCTGAATGCAACGGACATGGCGGATTACCTTGCCGCCAAAGGGATGCCGTTCCGTGAAGCCCACAACTGTGCGGGTCGGGCGGTTAGTTACGCCCTGAATCAGAAAAAAGAACTGCATGAACTGACTCTGGAAGATCTGAAATCCTTTTCATCTCTGATTTCAGAAGATATATTTGAATTTTTAACCATTGAACAGATGATAAACCGCAGAACGTCTTTCGGAGGAACGGCTTCGGAAAATGTCATGGCGGCTGTCAGGGAGGCTGAGAAAGAGCTTGCGAATATTTGACCGTTTCAGCAAATATCTGATTCTGATAATGACCGGTGTTTTCCTTTTATGCGGGTGCGGAAAAAAGGGGCCTCCTGTAGCCCCTCGGCATACGCAGCATTTTTTATCTGATGATTATGAGTACAGGACAAAAACTTAATCTTGATCCTGATCTTACCTGTCTCAAATCTCTTTCCGTGGACAAGGCGGAGCATCTGTGCAATGTTGATTATGAAAACGAAATGGCATTTGTGGCCACGATAGGAGAGCATGAAAACGAGCAGATTGTGGGAAGTTCCTGCTATTTCCTGAACCCAACAGTCAATCTGGCTGAAGTGGCCTACATGATCCCGGCGGAATGGCAGGGGGTCGGACTTGGCACATTATTGCAGAAGCGTATGGCAGAGTATGCGCGCATAAAGGGAATCAGGGGATTTGTGGCAGATGTGCTGGCGGAAAATACCAAAATGAAGAAACTGGCCCAGGATAATCAATGGGTAACAAAGGAAACTCTTATGATTCCTGATATTGCTTCTTTTAACTGTTTTATACGTCAACTATTAGGCATTAAAGAATAATGGCATTTAATTTTTATAAATTCAGTGGCAGCGGCAACGATTTTATTATCATTGACAACAGAAACAAAATTGTCGATGAAAGGAATTTGTCAGACTTTGTTGTCAATGTGTGCCGCAGAAAGATGTCCGTGGGAGCGGACGGGCTGATACTTGTGGAAGAATCGGACAAGGCCGATTTCAGATGGCAGTTCTTCAATTCTGACGGAAGCAGGGCCGAAATGTGCGGGAACGGTGCGCGTTGTGCAGCCCGATTTGCTTATATAAATGGTATCGCCGGGACTGAAATGGCTTTTGAGACTGATGTGGGGATCATTTCCGCATACATTGCCGATGACCAGGTAAAGATAAAGATGACAGATCCCACAGACCTCAGAACGGATTATGCCATTCAACTTGAAAAAGGGCCGCTCTCTGTCAGCAGTGTAAACACCGGTGTGCCCCACATAGTTTTGGAAACATCGGATACTGAGCCCGTCGAAGTGGTTCGGACAGGCAGGGAAATCCGGTTTCACAAATCATTTGCGCCCGCGGGAACCAATGTGAATTTTGTATGCGGCCTGAAAGACGGCAGTTTTGCAAACCGTACTTATGAGCGGGGTGTCGAGGATGAAACCCTGGCATGTGGCACAGGATGCGTTGCCTCGGCGATTATCATGGCATACAAATACGGAACAGACTCCCCAATTGATATTATCACAAAAAGCGGAGGCCGGCTGATTGTTCACTATAAAGAAAAAAATGGCCGATTTTATGATATTTATCTTGAAGGTGACGCCCGGATCATATATAAAGGGGAATTTTGGGAAGGAAAAGGGTTAAGGGGTTAAGGGGTTAAGGGTTAAGGATTTAAGGGTTAAGGATTTCCTATGCAACCCTTAACCCTTAACCTTAACCTTACCCTTACCCTTAACCCTTAACCCTTAACCCTTTTACCTTTTCCCTTAAAGATATGAATACCACATACATTTCCATCGGCTCTAACATCGGAAATAAGCTTTTGAACTGTCAGAACGGCATCACTGCCCTGACAAAATCCGATAAATCGGTCTTAAAAGGTCAGTCCCGATTTTATAAGACCGAGCCTGTGGATTACACTGATCAGGACTGGTTCATAAACGCGGTGGTAAAAATCGGGACTGCACTCGATCCGTTTGAACTGTTCACAGAACTGAAATCCATTGAACGGGACGCGGGACGTACCGATACTGTCAGATTCGGGCCGCGGATTCTTGATTTGGATATTATTCTTTATAATGATGCGGTCATCAGCTTGCCCGAACTGACCATACCGCATCCGAGAATGCATAAAAGACGCTTTGTATTAAAACCGCTTTGTGATATAGATACAACAATTGTTCATCCGGTTTTAAAAAAGAATATGCAATACTTGTTAAACAACCTTGATGACGACGAACAAAGGATATTTCACCTTGATTAGATTATTAATATTCGGCGGACTGATGTTTTTAGGTTACAAAGAGGTCAAATCCTGGATATTGAAGAATATAGAAGCATATACAATCTCCAGTCAGGCTCGGGCTGAAATTGATGACATAATGGTTCAGGATCCCTTTTGCAAAGTCTATTTTCCAAAGCGGGAGGGGGCACCCCTGAATGTGGACGGAAAGACTTTACATTTTTGCAGCATAGAATGCAGGAACAAATTTATTGAGTCCCGCTCATAAAAAAAGACAAAATCCGGAGTGCAAAAATGAAATTTTTGCACCTTTTCAGAACAGATCCCGGAGTGCGCGCCGGATTTTAAATGTGTGCTAAAATTCTGTTTTAGCGCGCCGGATTTTTTATGTGCTAAAATTCTGTTTTTAGCGCGCCGGATTTTTATGTGCTAAAATTCTGTTTTTAGCGCGCCGGATTTTTTTATGTGCTAAAATTCTGTTTTTAGCGCGCCGGATTTTTTTATGTGCTAAAATTCTGTTTTTAGCGCGCCGGATTTTTATGTGCTAAATTTCTGTTTTAGCGCGCCGGATTTTTATGTGCTAAAATTCTGTTTTAGCGCGCCGGATTTTTATGTGCTAAATTTCTGTTTTTAGCGCGCCGGATTTTTATGTGCTAAAATTCTGTTTTAGCACTCCGGATTTTAAATAATAGGAGGTCGTTAGTGAAATTTTTTATAGATACAGCAAACATTGATGAAATAAAGGAAGCCCACGCAATGGGCATGGTTGACGGCGTGACAACCAATCCTTCACTCATCTCAAAAGAGGGCCGGGGTTTCGAGGAGATCATAAAAGACATCTGTGAAATCGTGGATGGCCCCATCAGCGCCGAGGTGATTGCTCTGGATACCGAAGGGATGGTCAGAGAGGCCCGCGATCTGGCAGCGATTCATGATAATATCGTTATAAAAATCCCCATGACGGTGGATGGCCTGAAGGCAACCCGCCAACTGACGGAAGAGGGGATCAGGACAAATGTCACCCTGATATTTTCACCGCTTCAGGCTCTCATGGCGGCAAAAGCGGGGGCCACATATGTCAGTCCCTTTGTGGGCCGGTTGGATGACATTTCCCATGACGGCCTTGTTCTGGTGGAGCAGATTGCGGATATTTACGAGATTTATGAATTTAATACAGAGATCATTGTCGCGAGCGTACGAAATCCGCTTCATGTTCTTGAATCGGCCAAGATGGGCGCTCATGTTGCCACGATTCCTTTTAATGTCCTCAGCAAACTGGCTGCCCACCCTCTGACCGATAAGGGGATCAAAGCTTTTCTGGATGACTGGGAAAAAATGCGGAAATAAATCCGAGCTTCTCGCGAGCGGGTGAAGCGCGGCGAATTCTGCCTTCTTGTCTATTTTTCAGGGTTACGCTACGCGGAAATCATCTTTTTAATGACATTTATTCATGGGTGGGTTACGCTGTAGAAATGTCGGTGGGTTACAGAAATGATGGTGGGTTACGCTGCGCTTCCCCACCCTACAGAAATGACGCTTGTTCATGGTGGGTTACAGAAATGATGATGGGTTACGCTACGCTTCACCCACCCTGTAGAAATGACGCTTGTTCATGGTGGGGTTACGTTGCGCTTCACCCTACAGAAATGACGCTTGTTTATGGTGGGGTTACGTTGCGCTTCACCCTACAGAAATGACGCTTGTTTATGGTGGTGGGTTACGTTGCGCTTCACCCACCCTACAAATCATCCTTTTAGAATTTGAAAATGCCCATGCTTTTAAACGGGAAAATAAAAAAAATATTGGTCCATCCCAATTTTCTGACATTGTTTCGGATTGCGGCGGCTCCCGGGATTGTAATTCTGCTCTTATTTCCGACCAGCAAGCTTTGTACGTTTATGGCTGCTCTTCTGTTCAGCGCTGCGGCGATTACCGACTTTTTTGATGGTTATTTTGCAAGGACGCGGGGTCTTGTTTCCGAGTTGGGAAAAATGATGGACCCTCTGGCAGATAAGCTTCTGGTCTCCTGTTCGCTGATCATGCTGGTCTCTCTTAAATGGATACCCGGTTGGATGGCCTGTATTATTATCGGACGGGAACTGGCCGTGACCGGGCTGCGGAATCTTATTGCCGGAGAGGGGGAGGATGTTTCGGCGTCTTTTCTGGGGAAATACAAAACTGGTTTTCAGATTGCTGCCATTATCCCTCTTCTGATGCATTTTCCATACTTGGGGATCAACTTTCACGCCATCGGTCTCTTTTTTTTGTGGGGCGCGTTGTTTTTTACGATCTGGTCCGGGGCAGATTATTTCATAAGGTTCAAAAAACTTCTTCGGTCGTGAATGTAAACATGAACGTGAACGTAAACGTGAACGTAAACGGGCAAGTATCAAGTTCAAGTTCAAGTCAGCAATTCTAATTTTGGGAAAAATCAGTGCAAATATCCGTGCGGAGATGGTTTGGACAGGCGCGGTCTCAGGCCGGGACGCCTGTGTCAGACCCACGAAAAACACTTATGCCCGCAGCCGGGTCCCGATTCCCGTTTCGTGTCTTTCGCTTATTTCGTGGTTTATTAGAATTGTTGAGTTCAAGTTCAAGTTCAAGTTCAAGTTTAAGAATTCTGATTTTTTTTTCCTTGACAAAGGGAAACCCTGCCTTACTTTAAAATATTAAGGCTCTTTAGGGGATTTTTTCCATACTGTTGTGAGTCTTCAGCTTCGCGTACTTTGGGTTGCTATTGTAGCGATGGCGGTTCATCTTCAAGCTCGCGATCACAAAGTACCATCTTGATGCTGATGATTCATCCAAGTTTTAAAAGCTAACTTGGGAAGGCTAAAAAAAAATTTTTCTTGTTCATTTTTTTCTTGACAAGGGGAAAACAAGGGTATATAAAGGGTCTTTCATTGAGCGGGAATAACTCAGTGGTAGAGTGCGACCTTGCCAAGGTCGAAGTCGCGGGTTCAAATCCCGTTTCCCGCTCCATTTTTTTTTGGCGGCATAGCCAAGTGGTAAGGCAGAGGTCTGCAAAACCTCCATTCTCCGGTTCAAATCCGGATGCCGCCTCCAAAAAAAATTTAAGGGTTTGACCAAATTGGTTAAACCCTTTTTTTATTACATTAAGAAGAAGACAGTCCCGCGGTTCTGTGCGGGACAAATTATTTACCATGAAAATGCATTTCATCATCGGGGGTGAATTTTTTTTTCATTCCCGCTCCTTCGGACAGCTTAAACTTGTTGACTTCGGAAACTTCGGACAGCCTGAACACTTTTACCAAACCCTGTCATTCCCGCTTCTTTGAACAGTTTAAACTTGTTGAGTTCGGAAACTTCGGACAGCTTGAACTTAATGACTTCGAAAGCGGGAATCCACTGTTTTCTTATCTGTGATATTCACGTTGCCTCAGCACTTTCACCAAACCCTGTCATTCCCGCTCCTTTGAACACTTTTACCAAACCCTGTCATTCCCGCTCCTTTGAACACTTTCACCAAACCCTGTCATTCCCGCTCCTTTGAACACTTTCACCAAACCCTGTCATTCCCGCTCCTTAAACTTGTTGACTTCGGAAACTTCGGACAGCCTGAACACTTTTACCAAACCCTGTCATTCCCGCTTCTTCGAACAGCTTAAACTTGCTGACTTCGGAAACTTCGGACAGCTTGAACTTAATGACTTCAAAAGCGGGAATCCACTGTTTTCTTATCTGTGATATTCACGTTGCCTCAGCACTTTCACCAAACCCTGTCATTCCCGCTCCTTTGAACACTTTTACCAAACCCGCTCCTTCGGACAGCTTAAACTTGTTGACTTCGGAAACTTCGGACAGCCTGAACACTTTTACCAAACCCTGTCATTCCCGCTTCTTTGAACAGCTTAAACTTGTTGACTTGAGAAACTTCGGACAGCCCGAACCTGATGACTTCAAAAGCGGGAATCCACTGTTTTCCTGTCTGCAATATTCATTCTGCCTCAGCACTTCCCATCCCTGCAACACGGGCTTAAATCCGATGCCTTGGAAAACGGACTGACCGGATCAGCCAGACCAACTGGCACTGGAAAGCCTGATATTACAGCATTTGGCTGTTCATCCGGGCACACCACTTTTGTAAGTTCGCACCTCCTCGGATTGACAGTGGGTTCCCGCTTTTGTCAATCAGTTGGGCCCATTTGAAGTTTTTGAGGTCAGTCAGTTGATCTCATTCGATGGCGGGAACGACATGAATTTGGGTGTTCTGCCAAGAAAGCAATCCACATACATTAATGAACACTTTTACCAAAACCCTGTCATTCCCGCTCCTTTGAACAGCTTAATGAACACTTTTACCAAACCCTGTCATTCCCGCTCCTTCGGACAGCTTGGACTTGTTGACTTCGGAAACTTCGGACAGATTGAACTTAATGACTTCAAAAGCGGGAATCCACTGTTTTCTTATCTGTGATATTCAGCACTATAAGATGGGCTTAAATCCGCTACCTTGGAAAATGGACTGGCCAGTGGCCGCTTCGGAAGTTTCCAAAACTTTTGAGATCCGTCCGGGGACTTCGGAAGTTTCCAAAACTTTTGAGATCTGTCCGGGACTTCGGAAGTTTCCAAAACTTTTGAGATCTGTCCGGGGACTTCGGAAGTTTCCAAAACTTCTGAAATCCGACCGAGTGCTTTGGAAGTTTCCAAAACTCACAAACAGGATACTGTCAGTACATAATTCCTTAATTAACAGGTCTGTGCGCTGTTTTCGTCCGGAAAGTTTCCGAAACTTTCCAGGTCTGGCAAAATTTTATTGCAAAAAAAGCTTGACACCAGTTTTTTAAAAGCGTATTTTGAGACCAAATTATCGGGGAAATAGCGGTTTCCGAGGCCATCTTCTGAGAATACAGTCACTTAACTTCCCGGAAGGTCGGAATGATGCCTGAAAAAGGTAACTCAGAGGGCGGAGCCGTCGGATATCCCTTCTGGAAAACAGGAATAACCGCCTGATAAAAAACATTTAGCATCTTTCATTTTGCTTGAAAGTAGTTTGTACTTTATAAGTTCGTGGTTCCGCGTTCATGCGGCGTTATGAACTTAAAAGTGTAAACCTATAAATAAAGGATGCTCATTAAAACATTTGGCCGTTTGATTTTTATTCCAGAAAAAATCTTGACATAATGATTTTTAAAGAGTACAAAAATTTTCAACTTTGGGACAAAATTATCGGCAGAAACGGGGTTTTTCCGATTTTGCTCTTTGATATCGGCAGGTTAACTGTACTCTGGTGCCCTGAAATCATGCCAAAAAAGGGGGGCAGAGGGTGAAAAGGGTGCAGATATCCCTGCTTCAAAAAATCTGTAATTCGCTGATATTAAAAGCGAAATCGCAAAATGGCTCTTTGAGACTCACTTCCATTAAAACAAGGATTGAAACAAAACAATTTAATTAAGGATTTGAAACATGCTTACACTTTGAGACTCACTTCCATTAAAACAAGGATTGAAACATGGTTGTAACGTATGATCCAGATGTACTTGAACCTTTGAGACTCACTTCCATTAAAACAAGGATTGAAACATTCTGAACACATATTTTTAAAAGCACATTCTTTGCATCTTTGAGACTCACTTCCATTAAAACAAGGATTGAAACTCACCTACTCTGACAGCCTTGAAAGCTCCGGGCTCTTTGAGACTCACTTCCATTAAAACAAGGATTGAAACTCCCGTGATGAAGTTGTGCCAAATCAGCAAAGGCAGCTTTGAGACTCACTTCCATTAAAACAAGGATTGAAACACGATTTTAACGGACCTGCCAACGGTTCCAACATACTTTGAGACTCACTTCCATTAAAACAAGGATTGAAACCAAAAGCCTCCGTGTAGTCGGCGTATTTGCATTCAACTTTGAGACTCACTTCCATTAAAACAAGGATTGAAACATCCTAAAACAACCTGAGGCGTATCACGTTTGATTTCTTTGAGACTCACTTCCATTAAAACAAGGATTGAAACCATCAGGCCCCACATAGTCACCGTCCTATTACTGCTTTGAGACTCACTTCCATTAAAACAAGGATTGAAACTGCGTAGGCCTGACTCCATGAGTCAGATATTTTCTTTCTTTGAGACTCACTTCCATTAAAACAAGGATTGAAACCGGTAGGAGTCCCCGTCATTCCGCTTGGATTGTGGCTTTGAGACTCACTTCCATTAAAACAAGGATTGAAACCCGTTGACACTGCTTACAAGAGCATCTATCCGCTCGTTCTTTGAGACTCACTTCCATTAAAACAAGGATTGAAACATGTTCTCTGGGCAGGGGCCGAAAGGAAATCCGATCTTTGAGACTCACTTCCATTAAAACAAGGATTGAAACTTTGTGGCCGTTAGCTTTCGGCTTCCTACGATTGCAACCTTTGAGACTCACTTCCATTAAAACAAGGATTGAAACCCGGGTCCTTCAGGCCGGCCGAGTTTGACACCCTGACTTTGAGACTCACTTCCATTAAAACAAGGATTGAAACGCCCTGTCGATTTGTCTGCCCCTTCTCTTCCTGTTCTTTGAGACTCACTTCCATTAAAACAAGGATTGAAACATCTTTTCCTGTCTGTTATGTCCTGTCTTGTCTGACTTTGAGACTCACTTCCATTAAAACAAGGATTGAAACATATGATCTGAAAGCTTTTAGTTCGGAATATCTATCTCACTTCCATTAAAACAAGGATTGAAACATCTGCGTCCTAACGGCCTCCCGCAGTTCCTCTTCTTTGAGACTCACTTCCATTAAAACAAGGATTGAAACCCCATCCGCAATCTGACATTTCGTTGATGGCTTCCTCTTTGAGACTCACTTCCATTAAAACAAGGATTGAAACACTGCGATTTTCATGCTTTCCTCTCCTGTTTGATTCTTTGAGACTCACTTCCATTAAAACAAGGATTGAAACAACCGGGATCCAATTTCCCGGTACAACTTCGTATTCTTTGAGACTCACTTCCATTAAAACAAGGATTGAAACCCTCCGGAAGACCAATGGACATCCAGCTTGATAGTCTTTGAGACTCACTTCCATTAAAACAAGGATTGAAACTCTGTTACTACGTTTGAGATCGTAAACCGGCTGAACTTTGAGACTCACTTCCATTAAAACAAGGATTGAAACTTTGATGGAATCCGGGATCGCCTGAGCGGTCCCGCTTTGAGACTCACTTCCATTAAAACAAGGATTGAAACAAGAGGATGAAGAACCCTTAACTTTAGACGAGCTTCTTTGAGACTCACTTCCATTAAAACAAGGATTGAAACTCAGTCCGAGCCGAGCGATTAAATGGTTTCCGGGTCTTTGAGACTCACTTCCATTAAAACAAGGATTGAAACATACCCGACTTCCGCCAAGTATTCGATGTAGGCGACTTTGAGACTCACTTCCATTAAAAAAAGGATTGAAACACCTTATAATTAGGCGTGGTTGAACAGCTTGTCGCTTTTAGACTCACTTCCATTAAAAAAAGGATTGAAACGCCGTGGCTGTTAGCTTCCGACTTCCTACAATTGCGCTTTGAGACTCACTTCCATTAAAACAAGGATTGAAACTTTCTGAGAACATTCATCGTATCAAACAGTTTGTAACTTTGAGACTCACTTCCATTAAAACAAGGATTGAAACTTTCCGGTTGCAGTGGAGCCGATGGTGACGGCTTCTTTGAGACTCACTTCCATTAAAACAAGGATTGAAACGTAGGAAGGCGTGGGATCTTTGGAATGTGATGGTGGACTTTGAGACTCACTTCCATTAAAACAAGGATTGAAACTCAACAACGAAGATGCGACATAAGTGCCAAGCATATCTTTGAGACTCACTTCCATTAAAACAAGGATTGAAACTTCACGATCAGATGGCAAGAATTCATCACAGAGGAGCTTTGAGACTCACTTCCATTAAAACAAGGATTGAAACCTCATATTTATCAGGGTCGTGATTAACTTCAACGACTTTGAGACTCACTTCCATTAAAACAAGGATTGAAACAGTCTGGACCTGCTTCCGCAGGAGTACCGGAAGCAGACTTTGAGACTCACTTCCATTAAAACAAGTGAAACCCCATAGCTCGGTATGTTTCCCGCAAGATGTCGTCTTTGAGACTCACTTCCATTAAAACAAGGATTGAAACTTGGATGACATAAGGACGAACTGTCACCACTTTCTCTTTGAGACTCACTTCCATTAAAACAAGGATTGAAACCCAGATACTCTATGAAGAGATGGCAAACAACTGTACTTTGAGACTCACTTCCATTAAAACAAGGATTGAAACTTCAGCGGAAAGAAGTGGCGGCATTCGTCACCGCTTTGAGACTCACTTCCATTAAAACAAGGATTGAAACTTGCATAGCTGAGTTCTTTACCGCAGATTGAAAAGCTTTGAGACTCACTTCCATTAAAACAAGGATTGAAACTTTAAGGCAGCATGGCGGAATGAAAAAACCCCGTCCTCTTTGAGACTCACTTCCATTAAAACAAGGATTGAAACGTGAATCGAACCTTCCCGCTCTGAACACAGAATATACTTTGAGACTCACTTCCATTAAAACAAGGATTGAAACTTTCGTAGTCAAGAGCGGCCTTCCGTTCTTCAACTTTGAGACTCACTTCCATTAAAACAAGGATTGAAACATAGCATTCTTTCCCTGCTTCAGTTCTTTGAGACTCACTTCCATTAAAACAAGGATTGAAACTCGGATACTTCCCGTTTCCGGACTCACTTCCATTAAAACAAGGATTGAAACTTCATCATAAGTGACATACTGGCACTTCTTTGAGACTCACTTCCATTAAAACAAGGATTGAAACTCGGACAGCCTGCTCATCCAGCTTGCTGTTACGGACTTTGAGACTCACTTCCATTAAAACAAGGATTGAAACCTGCTTCCGGGGTTTCTTGGTCGTTTCTTGGGTGCTTTGAGACTCACTTCCATTAAAACAAGGATTGAAACCCCGGCTTCCGCCAAGCGGATGAGGCATAACCGGAACAGCGGAACTTCTGTCTATCCACTACAAAGTCTTGCAGAACATTGCGACCAAAGGCATTCCTAAAACGCTCAGACCCTTTGCTGACAAGGGTTTGAACATTGCGACCAAAACAGTGGCGGTAGTTGCGGAAAACAGTCATCACAAGGGAAGAAAAATTACCGTCTATGACAGTTGCCTCATCGAATCCCTGATACAGGCCTATGCTTTCGCCCTTGCAGGCGACAAACTTCGCAAGGCACAACATCATATCGGGAAAAGATGTGTTTTTCTGATGGGTTCCCTTGTACGAACCGCCCTTGACACCGCCATCAGGGAAGCCTGCGGATTATCCTCCGATATTCAGGAAACCGCCCGGAAAAATTACACAAATATTGTCGAACTTGTCAGAGAGTTCGGTTTCACCTGCTCCGTCGGCAATGATATTGCCACCAAAAAGGATATCACACGATTCCTCGGAATCCCGGAGAGTACGCTCAACAGCTTTCTCAGGAAGCATAAGAACGAAATCAGCCCTGTACGGCTTGGTTTGGCTGCCATCCGCTCTGCCGGCAGCAAAGCGTCACGCATGAACGGCTATCATCCTGATGACGTGGCCAGAATCGTCATGGGAATGGACAGCGTGGTCGGCATGGAACTGAAAAAGAGAGTCTTCGGACAGGTCTGCCCGTTTGTCAGGCCGGATACCAGGGAGGAAATTCGATGGCGAAAAGTGCTGTCCGAAATTTTCGACGGTTTTGACCTGCGCTGCAACCACCCTGTCGGCAAATACAGGGTGGATTTCTTTGTCGCCAAACTGATGCTGGTGTTGGAATGCAACGGCTACTGCCATCGTTATTACGATCCCGTGCAGGAAGCCGAAAGAGAGAAGTTCATCAGCCGACGCTACGGTATTGTCCGCTTTGACCACAACGTAAGCCTGGAAACATTGTTCAATGGTATTTTGCAGGCAAAATCCGGAACTGTTGTCAGGCTGTATGATTTCAGACATCTTGGAAAAGCAATACCCTCGGATGTTAAGAAAGCTGCCTGACTCATCGCCACGAATCCTTTGCCCAATTTTGTCGTGGCAGATTATTTTCTTCAAAACAACCCGGATATCCAATCGTTTAAAAAACAGGCCAAAAGTTCTCAACATAACATAACACCGTGACGGAGGAAAAATGTCTCTTCAGCAGGAAATCGAAAAAAAGGCAAAAGAAATTCACAGTGACGGGTACTCCCTGTCCATCGGCGGGCTGATAAGCCTTTACAGAGACAAGGAGCTTGACCTGCATCCGGAATTTCAGAGGTTTTTCAGGTGGAATCTGTTACAAAAAACCCGGTTTGTCGAATCCCTGCTCATCGGCATTCCCATACCCTCCATCTTTGTATATCAGCGTGAAGACGGCGTGTGGGATGTCATAGACGGGGTGCGGCGTTTGTCAGCGATTTTTGAATTTGTCGGGATATTGGAAGATGAGGCTGGTGAGAAATATGCCCCGCTCCGGTTGACGGGAACAGATTATCTGCCCTCTCTCGAGGGAAAGATGTGGAGAAATGAGGAGGAGGAGGATGATGATGACGACAGTGACCCGGAAAACTATTTCACAATGTTCCAGAGAATCGAGTTAAAAAGGGTCCGGCTTGATATAAAAATTATCAAGGAAGAGAATGAGCAGGATGCCGGATATGAGCTTTTCAGGAGGATAAACACGGGAGGGATCAGTCTGTCCGAACAGGAGGTGAGGAATTTTTTATTGGTGATGATCAGCAAGGATTTTTTCCTCAGCTTTTTCAGAAAACTGGCGTCATATCCCCCCTTTCTTCAGTGCATTGCCTCATTTCCGGATTCCGTGTTCGGGGAGCAGCATGAACTGGAACTGGTTTCAAGGTTCCTGGTGTTCAGGAGTTCCGACACGGAGGATATCCGGAAATCCCCGGCATTATCCGACTTTGTCACGAATAAAATGACAGAATTCGCCAGAAGTGATGATTTTAATACAAACAGGGAAAAAGAGATATTTGAAAGAACATTTAATCTTCTCCTCGGCATGCTGAAAGATGATGCTTTCAGAAAATTTGACAAGCACAGCGATTCGTTTTCAGGCGGATTTTCAATGGCCGCCTATGAAATCATTGCCACAGGAATCGGTGCGAACATTGACAAATGGGAGGACGCGGATACGGATAAGATAAAAATGAAAATCAGGTCTCTGTGGGAGAACAGGCGATTCAAATCCTGGGAAAAATCAGGGGATGACAAGGAACGGGTTCTTCATCTGCTTCCGCTGGCTGAGGAGTGGTTTGGTCGTGAGGATTAGAACTGCCGAGGAACTTCGGAGACGACTTGAGAGTGACCCGGAATGGAGAATAAAAGAACTCGACTCCCTCAAAAAAGCGATTGACAGTTCCACAGAAGAGAACCGAAAAGCGCATTTGAGAGCGGGAGTGCTTCTGCTGTGTGCCCACTGGGAGGAGTTTGTAAAAAATGCCGCTGAGAATTATCTGAGATTCGTTGCTGCGAAAGGGCTGAACTGTGACGAACTGAGCCATCCCTTTATCGCGATGGCTTTGAGAGGGGAGATGGCCAAAGACAAGGCAACCGTTAAGGCTTCGGCCTTCTATGTCAAAACGGTTGAGTTCATGCTTGAGGGATTGTCTAATCAGGCAAAAATACCATACAGAGATATTATAAAAACTGAGGATAATCTGAAATCAGAAGTGCTGAAGGCGATACTGATTACCATAGGCATAGATTATTCTCCGTATGAATTACAGTCAAATATTATTGATTCTCAGTTATTGAGAATAAGAAATGCCGTTGCCCATGGACAGGGCATGAATGTTGACAGAGACGAATTTAATTGTTTAAATCATAAGATAATTGAACTGATTGATGATTGATCATATTAAAGACGATATTCTGGATGCAGCGGTTGATGAATCGTATAAAAAACGGAAAACAGCGTGAAACAACAGACAGAATTTGAGATAGAAACCATTACACCCATGTTTATGTCAGGGGGGACGGTAAGCTACGAGGGGAAGCTTGGCGAATTTCTGCCTCTGCTTATTCCGGGGGCTTGGGTGAGTGTGGGAAAGGGGACGAGTTTCGGGCTGGGGAAAAAAGTGAAAAAAAGAGATTGCAAAACCCATGGAAGTATGTCATACAGAAATAAATTTAGTGGGAACACCTTATTATCAATCACCAGCACAAAGATATTCGGAGACCCGTAAGGATATGGACAGACTACTTAAGAGCGTTGTCAGTTCACAACGATTGATCAATGAATAAAGAAATATATAGAGGAACAATTGAACCACAAAGAACTAATGCTGGTATCCGGTGATTTTTCAGGAATTCAGGATACTGTTTATACCATATCATCCAAAGGCGCGCTAAAATCGTTGCGCGCGCGCAGTTTTATGTTGGAACTGCTGACCGAGCATATCGTCTGTGAAATTTTGAAATTAGCAGGAAAAACCCCGGTCAAAAATAAACCGAAGGACTATCTGATCCGGGCCGGAAAAGTGAGAACCGGTGTTATTTACTCAGGAGGCGGAGCTTTTTCCCTGCTTCTGGAAAATAAAAACGGACTTAATACCAAAATCAGAAATTTTTCCAATAAACTGAATAAATGGGCGTATGATGAATTTTCCGGGAAATTGTTTATTGCCATTCATCTGCTTGAAGCCTCCACTCATGAAATTAATACCGATTTTCAAAGAAAACGACAGAAGCAGGCTGATGAGTTGGACAAACTGAAACGGCGAAAATTCTGGAGAAAAGATAACTGCACTTTGCTTGAAACATTATTAAGGCCTACAATGCCTGTGCAGACGGATATTGAAAAAGAATGTCAGATAACCAGGCGGGATGATTTGTCTGTAATGAAAAAATTGGATGATATGTCTGTAAGCCCGCTTTCATTTCATTTGTGGCATCTTGGCGATCATCTGACAGAACTGATGGATGGAAAGCAGATTTACCGATATGATTCTGAAAAAATAACACCGGAAAAAGGAACAAAAGGGCATATCTGTTTTCCCACACCTTATGACACTTATATGATTTACTCAATTAAGCCGATTGACAATAATCATAAAAAAGGAGATTGGCGGAAAATCGGGACAGATTTTTTCTATGCTTACTATGTCCGAAAAGTTAAAGACCTCCCTCAATATGCAAAAGATGCGGAACTCAAAGTCACTCAGGAGACAAAGCCGGATATAACCTCAGATGAGATCAAATACCAGACGGCTTCCTTTGCCGGACTTGCCGCGTGTTCCTGTGGCGCGGATATGATCGCCGCGCTCCGTATGGATGTGGACAATCTCGGAAAGCTGTTTTCCGAAATCAAATCCCCCACGGAGTTGGCACAGCGATCCCATCAGTTGAATTATTTCTTCAAAGTGATTCTGAACCGGATTTGTGAAGGGAATTTCCGAGAAATCAGAAGCAGTTCGGAAAAAAATGCCGCTGCGCTTTTTAATGCCGATGCGTTAAAATCAGGGAAACTTCCCACCCGGATTGACAAAAATATTGAAGATGAAACAGAGAAAGCAAAAAAACGCAATATTTCGATCATATATGCAGGCGGAGACGATCTGTTCATCGTCGGGGCGTGGAATGAGGTTGCAGAACTGGCCTTTGACATCCGGAAATGCTTTGCCCAGTATTGTGAAAAGAATGATATTAGAAATAAAGATGGCGAACCAGCCTCAATTTCCGGGGGCCTGACCCTGCATCACCCCAAATTCCCGCTTTACCAGATGGCGGCGCGCAGTAAAGCAGCGGAACATGAGGCCAAGACATGCAAGGAAAAAAATGATACAGAACCGCAAAAGAATCGAATTGCTTTGTTTCATGACCCGGTCAAAGTTCAACGCCGCAATCAATTAAAACAAAAAGGAAATGAACGGGAAATTCGCTACATGCTCTCAATGTCTTGGGAAAAAGGAAACAGATTTTTGTTGCCACTCATGCGGGAATTTGTTAAACTGGGTGGATTCATATCCGGAGAGGAAAATAAACGCAGCCTGTTTGTTATGGATAAAATCAGTCATCAGAGCATTGAAAAATGCTTTATGATAACAGAAAAATTTCAGCAGTCCGGCGAGCGTTATATGCCGACAATGGCGCGAATAATGGCGGATGTTTGCAGAGGACTAAAGAGATTCGGACAGGAAAAACTGTTTTTAAAACTCATGGTCTATCTTTACAGGAGAAATAATCCGAATATGCCCCACCTGCACATCGCGCTGAACTGGATTTCATTTCTGAGGAGGACCCGATAATGTCAAACATATTTATAGACGAAGTTTGTGAAGAAAAGATACCTGTAAAAACGATCCTTGAGAATCTTAAAAATATTCCGCTGGGTGATCAGGAGGAAGAACTGCCCTGTTACGCGGCTATGATTGCAGAGGAACTTCACAAAAAAAGGATTACCCCAACCCAACTGCGACGTTTTTATACTTATGTCAAAGCTATCGGCCAGAAGAATCTGCATCTTAAACCTGATGAGGAAATCAAAGACAAAGCCAAACTGAAATTTTTGCTGCCGAAGCTGGCAGGCAGCGTCAAGAGAACTGAGAAAAGCAAAATTGAGCCGCTGTACAGGGTCATTGCCAGTTGTCTCCATGACAACCGTATCCAAGAGGTGAAAGACCTGGAATTGTTCATAGAATTCTTCGAAGCCATTCTGGATTATCACGAAACTTTCAGATAGGAGGATTTAACATGCCGGACAAACAAATAAAACTGCTCGGGTTTGTAAAAATAGGGGGCGAGATTGAGGCCGTTACGGGCCTCCATATCGGCGGCACATCGGATTCCATTGACAAGGGCGGCATTGACAGCCCGGTGATTAAAAATCCGGTTACCAATGAACCATACATTCCCGGAAGTTCGCTTCGCGGAAGAATGAGAGCCTTGGTGGAAAAGAAAGTGGGAAATACGTTGACAAAGATGAGCGAAAATCTCTGGTTGGAATTCTACAGCAAAAAAGATCATGGTGAGGCAGCGTATGAACTCGCCCTGAAATCCCAGGCATGCCGTGTTTTTGGCAATTCAGCTTCTGAACCGGGCCTGCCCTCTGTTCTTGTGGTGCGGGATGCAATGTTGTCTGAGGAAAGCAGCCATTTTTATATGCTCAACAATCTGCCTGTGACAGAAGCCAAAATCGAAATTGTCGTGGACCGGATCACGGCTCATGCCATGCCGCGTACCATTGAGCGCGTACCTGCCGGCGCAAAATTCGACTTTGAAATGGTTTACAAAATCCAAACTTATGAAAACGGGAACTTCGTGGCAGATGCCGGAGATGACCCGCATACAAAATGCAATAAAAAACTCCGTGAGGATTTGAAGAATATCTTGTGGGCATTGGAAACCATCCAGGAGCATACAGGACTCGGAGGCAACACCTCCCGCGGACACGGACAGGTCAGTTTTGAAATTAACAGGTTTGACGTGAAATCCGTTGAGGGGGAAACTTTGGAAGATTTTATCCCTCCTGAAACTTTCTCTTTTTCCAACTGCAAAGACGCGATTCGGACCATTTCTTTTGCCTGATATGATGTGTAATTCAAAGCGAGTAAGGTGCGATGAAAAAAACTTTGATCGTCAGACTTTATTTTAAAAATGCCATCCACATCGGCGCATCCACCCCGGGGACAGGTATCGAAGGAACAGACAAACTTATCCATTCAGACACCCTCTGGGCCGCATTATGCAATAACTGGGCCATTGCAGGGAAAGTGGCCGGCATTCCGTTTGATACGTTTCTCGATTCATTTAAAACAGGGAATCCGCTTTTTAAAATTTCCTCTGCTTTTCCCTGTGATGGTGATGAATACTGGCTGCCAAAGCCTCTGTCTGTGCCGTTTCCTTTTTCAAAAAGCAATCCTGAACCGGATGATCCGGATAACAAGAAAGAGATTAAATCGCTGAACTTTATCAGGCTTTCTCATTTTAAGAACTGGATCGGATTTGATGAAACCGCTGATGAGACCGGCATTGATGAGATTGCTGATGAGGAAAATCAGCCCAAAAAGATGGCAGACATCCTCCGCCCCCATAACACATTGGACAGGATATCGTTGGCTTCACAGATTTATCATTCAGGCACAACGTATTTTGACGCCGAGAAGCAATCCGGTTTCTATTTCTTGCTGCAAACAGAGGAAGAAAAATACCAGGAAGTCAAATCTGCCGTGGAACGGATATTGGGAATCATACAAGACACATCCGGTATCGGGGGGAATCGGGGCATCGGTCTGGGAGCAATTCGGGATGTTGAATTTCTCAGTTTTGATGAAACAGGGAATCATCAGGACGATTGGGGAGCAATATTTCCCGGGAGTGATGAGGGAAAGAACGCATACTGTCTGCTTTCGCTCTGGCATCCCAATTCAATCGGAGACGAGCCAACCGGTAATGATGCGTATCACGAAACAGCCGTTGCGTATAACCTGGTCTTGCGAAAAGGGTGGACCGGTTCACTCAGCGTGGCCCATCAGGTGAAACGCAAGACAGTTTATATGTTCTCGGAAGGGAGTGTCTTTACAGGCAAGCCGGTGGGGCATCTGACTGACCTGTCACCCGATGTGACGCCCTCGGGTCAGGGCTATCCCCATCCGATTTATCGGTACGGCTACGCGCTGACCGTTCCCATGAAAATTGATCCGAATGACTGATCACGGAGAATCCGACCATGTACATAAGCAAAATTGTTGAACTGAAAACCCTCAGCCTCATGCATATCAAAGGCAAGGCGTTTGATTACGGCGAAGGATTGCTCAAAGGAAAAGACGGCAATGTCTATCAGATTGATAATGACAAACTGTGTGAGTATATTGACAGAAAAGCCAAGGTGGATGAATATGTGAAATACTTTGTCCGCGATGAAGATCAGGGGTACAACGATATCCAAGGGTTTGCCGATTTTCTGAATATCCGAATCCGATTGGAGGACTTTATTGCCAGTGGCCATATCCGGGGGCCCGTAGCCTATGTGAAGAAAGACGGACAGGGATATCGGGTCAATGTCCGTGAGTTCAAAAATTATATGAGAAAACAGAATCCTTCACTTCAGTTCAGCTTCAGACGTGATGATTATGATCGATATAAAAACATATCGCTTGACTATTTTCTGACCCGTTATAATATCTTTCCGTCCCTTGAAGAACTCAGGCAGATGGCAACCGGAATCATTCAGATTGATGAGGCCGGCAAACGTCAGACATTTATCCAGAGTGCCAAGGACCGATATTTCATCCCCGGTTCGTCACTCAAAGGCGCGATCCGAAATGCAGTGTTATGGAAGGTGATGTCTGAACCCGGAAAAAAGCGGTGGCTGCAAGATTTTGTGAGCGATAAGTTGACTCGGCTGGAAAAAGGGCAGTTGAAAAACAAAAATAACAGGAGAACAGGAAAGCGTGATTTGGCCGAGAAATTCTCTGCCCAGTTCAGTGATGCCCGTGGAAAAACTCTCAGTGATCAGAGTTTTATCATTGACAAAAGAGAGGTTCAGGGCCCTTATTCCAAACGCTGGAGACACACCAGCGGCATCCTCCGAGACGTGTTCCGTGTCGTAAAGGTCAGTGACGCCAATTTCCTCCGGATGGAACTTTGCAACGAGACGGCAAGGGCAGTCTGTGTCCAGGGTAATCAGACCTATCAGAAAGGATTTGATATTGATCTCCAATGCGTTTCTGCGGATAGCCTGGCGCGATTCAAAATTACTATTGATCTGGATATGGCAGAAACATTTTTCGGAGAGGGAAATCTGCCTCCGTATCTGCAAAGCGTTGAAAATCTGTTATCTGCTGTGAATGCGTTCTTTCAATCTTTATGGCTGGAGGAAGACGTGTTTTTCAGAAACAAAAAGCCTGTCACCAGGGACGACCATTCAAAACGGCAGTTCAAAGTGGATACTCAGGATATTGAAAAATTTTATTCTCGCACACGGGTAAATGACGGAGGCTATATCTTCCGAACCGGATGGGGCGGCGGTCTGCTGACCAAAACCCAGTTTATGAATCTTGAACCGGAACAGCGCAAAGGGATTCGTGATCTGAGAATGCGGCGAAATGAACCGGCTCCGAAATCACGGGCTTTGGTTGTGGGACAGAACAGAGCGGTTATGCCTTTGGGATGGTGTCATCTCAGGATTGTGGAAAATGCCGAACTACCCGCCCAACGCCCTTTTAAAGATGAGAAGAAGAAAATCTCTAAAACAAAAAAGCAATCCCGCACAGCTTCTGAAAGCGTATCTTCGGATGTAATGCGGGAAGCATTGGCCAATTTGCAGAAAAGTCACCCAGAACCGGCTTCCAAGTCAAGGTATGAAAAAGGGGATGTCATCCGAAACGCGCCTATCATCAAGGCCGGTGAGACGTGCGAAATAAAGATTAAAGGACAGAGACAGCCGGCAGCTTTAATCGGCAAACCGTCCATGTATGCCAGAGTGATGAACGTGACGGTTGTGGAAATACAGGACGGCATTGTGGTGAAGGTTCGTAAAAAATAGTTTTGTTATTAATGGTGGATATGATGTTAGCGCAGGCTCAAATAATAGAAGATGAACTTTCCGAGTTTCATGAATCAATACAGTTGGCGGAAAATTATCGCCGTAACGGATGTTATAAAGATGCGATTGAAACTTTGAAGCAGGCTTTGGATATTGCAAAATACAAGGTTCTCAATGAATTTTCATTTGTTTGTAATGAATTGACAGAGCAGGCCATGGAGTATAGGGAAAAAAATCAGTATAAAGATGCGATTAAAACCTTGAATCAGGCATTGGGTATTGCACGGAAAGAACAAGAAGTCGAGGTTCTCAGTGAATTGGCATTTATTTATGATGAATTAACAGAACATGACAGGGAATATCGAGATCAGTATAAAGATGCGATTAAAAAATTGGCATTTATTTATGACGAATTAGCAGAGCATGAGGAATGTCGAAGTCACTATGAAAATGCGATTAAAACCTTGAATTGGGATTTGGGTATCACACAAAAAGAACAAGAAGTCGAAGTTCTCAATGAATTGGCGTTTATTTATGATGAATTAACAGAACATGCCAGGGAATACCGAGAAAAAAATCGACATGAAGATGCGGTTCAAGGATTGAGACAGGCGTTAAAAGCCGCTCAGGAAAAAGAAAAAAAAGCTGATGTTTTTTACGAAATAGCAGTTACTTATGACGATTGGAAGAAGTATGAACAAGCTATTGAATGGTATGAGAAATTTTTGGAAATCAGGCCAGATTCTATCGAAGATGCGCTTTATAATATCGCCACCATTTATTCTGAAGAATTAAAAAAATATGAAAAAGGAGCCGAATATTATAAAAAGTATATAGAAATCAGACAGGATGACCCGGATGCCTTTTTTCATTTGGGCCTTTGCCATGAAAAGTCAGGACAATCAGAAGATGCTCTTCGGGATTATCGGGAAGCCCTTGATCTTCAAATTAAGAGTGACATCGAAAGATCAGGGTTCTCGGAGATCTATCAGAAATCAGAGGACTATCAGTTTAAGACTGACACCACAAGCAATGAGAAGATTATTCAATACGCTCGGGCAATATTAAATATAGCCCCTCATGATGCTGAAACCCTTTACACACTGGCAACTGTCTATCAAGAATTAAAAGATGACAAAGCAATTCAATGTTACCAGAAAATTCTTGACATCAATCCTGAAACTCCGGAACCTTATATCAAGCTGGGAGATATATATACCGAGTCAGAGGAATATGAAAGCGCTGTCGAAGCGTATGAAAAAGCTTTGAAGATCAGATCCGATCACGCAGATGCGCTTGTGGGCCTGGGAATCATTTCTAATGCTTTGGGAAATTATTACGAGGCGATGGATTGCTATGAAAAAGCCTATAGTTCTTACAGGAATGGCTTTGTAATCGAGGATAACCGCATTCTGACCGCCCTGACTGATCTGGGAATTATCTATGATAACCAAAATGAAATCGAAAAGGCAACTGAGTCCTTTTCCCGTGCCTGGGCTATCGGAGATTCTCAATCATATATCCAGTTTGTTTTAAAAAACAAAAAATATGTCAACGAACAAACGATTTTTCTCCTGATAACTTCTGCGAATCAGAAGGAGCGAGAAGAAGAGCATTTAAGAATTAAACTCGAAACAGAAAAACGCCTCTTCTCAGATTTAAAGCATACTCTGGGCAATATCCTGAGTACAGGCCCCGCACTTGCAGAAGAAGTTCTGAACTTTCTGAGAGAAATTGCAGGTGAAAATTATCAGGACAAAGAAGTTTATGACAATATTAACTATGTGATAAATCTTATTTCAACATTCAACTTAGTGAACAACCTGCTTGAAATGTTCAAATTTTATGCAAGAAAAACCCGCGCCCTCCGTCGGAAATGGGCAGAAGACCACGGAGGACAGCACAATGTGACATATCTGTTTGCCCTGATTTTCAAACATGAATTAACGCATATAATGTTTTCAGATGCTTTTATTGGCCAGCGCAAGCGTCTGATAAATTTTGAGAATGAGGATTCATTGTCAAAATTGCGGGAATCCTTTCTGAATAATGTGTTAAGCTTGGATATTAATCCTGAAAACGCACATAAGGTTTTAGATTGGATGACTGTTCATCTCCCTGTTCTGAAGATTTCTGTCCACGATAATCTGTTTTTAAATGAGAGGGGGATACGCTTCAATTTTCTGTTTGTCTGTTTATCAGAATTAATTTATAATGCTCTGAAATATGCTGACGGCAGAGAGCCTGTTCAGTTGATATGGAAAGAGGAAAATAATCATTTTCTCTTTTCATGCAGGAATACCTTCAATAATCGTGTCTCACACAATCGGAAAGGCCTGCATTTTCTCACACAGTTGAACAAGGCTCTGGGCAGTGATTTCAATCATAAAACCGAAGGATTAAAGTTTATGGCGGAGTTTAAAGTTCCAAAAAAACTTTTTAGCGAAGGAGCAGAGGGATGAAAATTTTATGGCTAGAGGATTTTGACAATGTTCCCAATATTTTTGTGATGGCAAAAAATATGTTCAAATCTCTGTTTTCGGAAGATGTTTTTAAGAGATACTATGATAAAAATAAAGAGATAGATACAGCTCTCCCTGCCTTGTTTGAAAATCACAGCGTCCATCGGATCGCTGTCTGCAAATCGTATCAGGATTGGTTTGAAACATACAAAGCGGATGATTTTGACGTGATTTTGATTGACATTAATCTGGAACGATATGAAACCCCTTCTGAAAAACGCCCTCCTGATTTCCGATCAGATGAGGATTTCGACAAAAGAGCGGGGTTTTACATTTATGACCAGCTTATTAAAAAGGGATTTCCTGATGATAACATCGGTTTTTTTACAGCCAATGACGATCAGTTGGAAGTGTTTGAAAAAGCATGCAATGCATTAAAAATTGAGAAACCCAAGCACCCTTTCACAAAAGGAAAAGATGACTCGGAACTGAGAAATTGGTTAAGCGAAAAGGCAAACAGTCCTTATCTGACCCTGCGGCGCGGGGTAATTGAAGGATGTCGCTTTCTGACAGACCGGCTGAAAGAGAAAAGTTCCGATGAACTGAGGGATTTTCTGATTTTCCACAAAAGCAAAGACGTTTCAGAAGATGAACGCCTCTATGTTTTGAATTATTTAAAGATATTAGAGCGATTCTTTCCTCTGCATCCGCCTGTGGATGAGGAAAGCAGAAGAAATATGTATTTTTTGTTTCTGAAGGAACTCGCCGCTGATTGGGAGACGAATAGTTCTATAAAGGGAGTGCCTGATCGCACAAATCCGGAACTTATGTTTGAAACAACCTGCCAGAACCAGATGCGAATATTGAGAAATTGGACAGCTCATAGTAAGATGGACAGAGAACTGGCGGAAAAGGAAGTGGCTTATCTGTTTATAACAGGAATGCAGGCATACATGAACTTGGATATTGGAAAATCTGAACATTATGAAAAAATTCTATTCGAACTTTTTGAACTTTCTTCAGATTACATGAAGAATATAGGAAATCATCTGGTGGAATCCTATTACCTGCTTTTGAAAAATCGCAAGGAGATGAAGGAGGGGTTTATTGCAGGGGAATTTATCACGCTGATACAAGAGTTTGGGGGGCCAAAAAAGCAACCCAGGGAAATGGTGCAGAAATGGTCTGTCAAGCTTCTTTATCAAGCTTTCTGGCATGGATTATTTCCTGTAAAATTACCACCTGAAGTGGCCTTGAGTTTGAATACAAATCAGGTTGATATTAAGATAACATTCATTGTTAATGATTTGTCCCAGATCGCTTTTCTTGATGAATTGGCAAAGCGCATTTTCAACGAGTCGTTTTGGAGAGAAGGTCAGGTCATCAAAAATGCAGTAAAGCTTGGCCCCAGAAAAGTGGAAATCAAAGCACAGCCTCGCCCGGCGGGTTTGAAGGGGAGTTCTCCGCCGGATACGACGAGCCAGAATGTTGAAATTACCAGAATTGAAGACGGTGTTGTCAAGGAGGTCAGACCAGTATAATGGATAAAAAGATTTTAAACCGACGCAAAAAATTGTTAAATGGCAATAATGGAAAAACGGAAAAGGAGTGGGAAGAACGACTTCGGAATATTGGAAAAGCGGATACATTATCCGGGAACTCAGGAATTCACAGCTATTTCAATACAGCTAAAAAAGGCATAAAACCGGTATCAGGCACTGATAAACGCAACTTTTTCGGTCAGTCCCTTGAAATTTTCAGGGCGGTTTATGAGTTGCAGAAACAGCATCCGGATAACTTGGGACTACCGGGGCTTGTTCAGTTACATGAATCTTATGATGTTCTGATTACACTTGTGGGCTTTAGCCTTCAGCCGCTGATACATACCATCCTGACGATTTGCCCTACTCGTGTCTATCCGCTTGTGACCAATGAGACAAGACGTTTTGACGGAAATATTCCGATTGAGAGTTATTTTGAACACCTTATCAGTCAATGCGGAGAGGGTAAATCCATTGCCATTATGGAACCTGTGATTGTCAATACAATCGGCTCAATTGACGCGTTTCAAAAAATTCGTCAGATCATTCAGGATGCCGGCAAGGACAAGAAAGTTGCCATTGATATCACCGGAGGGAAGAAATCCATGGATGTTTCCGCATTTTTGGCAGCGGCCATTGAAAAGGATATTCATATCTTTTATGTGGATTTTGAGGGCTACGATAAAGATAAGGTCCAGTGCGGAACAGAGTTTCTGAACAAATTGGATAATCCTTATGACATTTATAACGTGGATTTGATGAATAAGGGTAAGGAGTTGTTTGATAATCATAATTATCAGGCGGCTTGTGATATTTTCACTGAAATTGAAAATAAATTGAACGAAAAGATAAGGATTTTTGAACTCGGGGATTTATCAGGTGAGATTCGGAAACTGAGGCAATCTGCAGAGGCTTATAAATGGTGGGATCGATTTGAATACAACAAAGCATATGGCAGATTAGCGTCAACTGAATCGGGGATCGGACTCATACTTAATTCATTAAAGAAAGTTGACGAAATTCGCAGAAGCGTCGAAAGTAATCTGGATACTTACTTCCAAACCTGTACAAACGGGAGATCAATTGATCGGTTAAAAGAAACTTATCATAAGTTTTCAGGGTGTCATGATGAGAGAGAAAGGCAAAACTGCATATCTGACTTCTATAAAGAAATCGGACGGCCTTCTGATTTTAAACCTGCAAAAACAAGGAAAATTTTCGATAAGTTCGGCAATACGAGAAGAATTAATTGCGAGACTCTGGAGACTCTGATGCCAATGGCCGAGCGCAAGTGGTTTATCTGTTTTGCCTTTGATTTGTTCTGTAACGCGAAAAGAAGAAAACGTCAGGGACGATTTGAAGATGCAACGGTCAGACTGACTCGTATTCTGGAGATATATGCCCAATATATGTTTATAAAGCAAGGGAATAATCCTTTCCGAAAAGACAATGGTGACCCTGTATCATTGCAACCTTCTGAAATATATGGTCAAATATTTAATGACAGCCAAAAGACAAAGCGGTTAGGAGAATTGGCTGACATTCGCAACAACCTCTCAATTATCCATTCAATTGGCAGAGGTTCATCCGAAGAAATCATAGAATTGGAAGAACAGGCCAAAGCCTTTCTCAAGGAACTCTGGGCAGAGTTGAATGATGATCTGAAAAGGCAAATCAACATGACAGCGGACATAACTGAATTTAACTTTCACAAGAATGCGTTCAGCTTTCGGACCGTAGCCGAAATCTGTCAGTCATAAGGGTTTGGACGATGATATGAATCAGATTAACCACAATGCCAGAATTGATAGCTGTCCATCAGGCTTCTTTGATGTTTGGGACCGATATTCATATATTGTTCGGCGAATAAGGAAACAGTTCCCGAAGACGCAGATTGTCACGACCACCCATACGCCGCTCACGGCATCAGGGATTGCTGACATTGAAAACGCCATGCTTCTGAAGTTGGATGACGAGTATGAAGACAACACTGTGACCGCCAGGATTGTAAACAGGGAAACTCTGAAAGGCAGGCGGGCGGATCAGGTACTATCTTCGGAAGCCTTTGGTCTGGTGACTTCCTTCAGAGCGATCCTCCGCTCCGAATTCCCACAAATTTCTGAAAGAGATAAAAAATTTCCAAGAAGGAATGAATGCATTGATCTCCGGGCCTATTGAATGGACGGTATCATGCACACTTTTGTCCCAAGTCACATCCGAACCGCTGTCATCACTCACCTGCCACTGGGAATAACCAGCCAGACCAACATCCCAGAACTTGTTGAATGTTTTGGCCACGCCCATTCAAAATGAAGGTCATCCCCGTAAGTCACATCCCTGTCACCCTGTTCGCTATGGGTTTCATACCGCCCGAGAATCGAAGCGGACCAGGATCTCTCAGCATCAAAATAAAGGGTTCCTCCCAAGGTGAACATTCCTGTCCACATATCCTTACCGGGTGATGCCGGTTCATTTTTGTCATACTCTCCCACCGGAAAATAAACCCCCAGGCCGGCTGCCGCGTCATACTGGGGACCATGCCAAGACAACATAAACGGCTCAAGGCAAATATCACCGAGACTGAATTTGCTGTCATCCGTCAGCGTGGGGCCGCCTTTTGCCTTTACCTCTATATCCGTACTAATAAGCGGGATAATGATATTTGCGCCAAAATCAGCGCCCAGAATTTTTAAGTCTGACATCCATATAAACCGGTGTACATTTGCAAAAACAGACACATCAAAATCCACCGCGTCGATGTCGTCTCCGTTGTCGTCTGTCAGCGTATCCGCTGTGTAGAAAACATTATACATCCGATAGGAGGCGGCAGGGAAGATGCTTTGAGTCCTTCCACTCCGTTTACATAATGCTTGCCTGCTTCGCCTGCAAAGGTTCCTCCTGAAAGGATTCCCATAATACCCAGGGCAACAATTGCCATACTGATAATTTTTCTTATCACACTCATCTCCTTTTCCTTATTTTTTTCATCATTAAAGAACCTGATTTCCAATTTACCTGATCCGGTTTTTGTTTACAAGATTTTAATTCGGAGCAAAGTAAAACAATTTGCCGGATTGACAGGCATAAAGCGGGCGAGTCCTGGCCGTTTTTTGAAATTTCAGGAGCGTTCCGGCGGAAGAAGTCTCATTTTTTGAAAAAAATCCTGCTGTTCAATCTGTCTGACGAGCAGCCTCATCCGAGGTGCTTGGCAGATTTTAAAGTTCCCAAGAGGAGCATGTACAGGAATCCGAAACACTTTTTTTGTTTACAGGAGTCCTGAAGGGCGCAAAAACAAAAAAGCTGGCAGGTTCACATCTGCCGGCTTTTTTATAAAGTTTTCAAAGGCGATGAGCTTGGCATTTTTCATGAAAACTGAACCGCGGAACAGTTTTGCAAACTGTTCCGAACGATTTGGAAAATCGTTCTACAGAAAAGTGTAAACTGGCAAATGAAGGATGCCATGTTTCTGACCCGCGGAACAGTTTTGCAAACTGTTCCGAACGATTTGGAAAATCGTTCTACAGAAAAGTGCGAACTGACAAATGAAGGATGCCAGTTTTGCAAACTGTTCCGAACGATTTGGAAAATCGTTCTACAGAAAAGTGTAAACTGACAAATGAAGGATGCCAGTTTTTCAAACTGTTCCGAACGATCGTTCTACAGAAAAGTGTAAACTGACAAATGAAGGATGCCAGTTTTTCAAACTGTTCCGAACGATTTGGAAAATCGTTCTACAGAAAGGTGCGAACTGACAAATGAGGGATGCCATGTTTCTGACCCGCGGAACAGTTTTTGCAAACTGTTCCGAACGATTTGGAAAATCGTTCTACAGAAAAGTGTAAACTGACAAATGAAGGATGCCAGTTTTGCAAACTGTTCCGAACGATCGTTCTACAGAAAAGTGTAAACTGACAAATGAAGGATGCCAGTTTTTCAAACTGTTCCGAACGATTTGGAAAATCGTTCTACAGAAAGGTGCGAACTGACAAATGAGGGATGCCATGTTTCTGACCCGCTGAACAGTTTTGCAAACTGTTCCGAACGATTTGGAAAATCGTTCTACAGAAAAGTGTAAACTGACAAATGAAGGATGCCAGTTTTGCAAACTGTTCCGAACGATCGTTCTACAGAAAAGTGTAAACTGACAAATGAAGGATGCCAGTTTTTCAAACTGTTCCGAACGATTTGGAAAATCGTTCTACAGAAAGGTGCGAACTGACAAATGAGGGATGCCATGTTTCTGACCCGC
>JAUCGI010000249.1 GCA_030378035.1 Desulfobacterales bacterium HSG2 | reverse complement strand
GTCCTCCGGATCCGGGGATGCCCGGCCGTCATTCCGGTCACACGGTTCTGTGTCCGTTCGCGTTCATTCGCGTTCATTCGCGTTCATTCGCGGTTCGGAGCCTCCCCGAAAAGCGTTATAATCAGGAAACGAACATTGATTGAAGCCAACATTGATGTGGCGGTCACTTGCAAAGCAAGCTTTGCACTCCGGATTTTTATTGATCGGATATATAATATTCCCGAACGGTAACAAATGGTGCAACAGTATTGCAGAACTGAAAGAATTTTCCCGAACGGTAATATTAAGTATGAATGACATAAAAGAAATCGGGCATATCATCAGAAAGAAACGCAAAGAATACGGTCTCACACAGGCGGAGGCATCGGGTCTGTGCAATGTGGGCACCCGTTTCCTGTCGGAACTTGAGAACGGAAAACCGACCCTCCAAGTGGGCAAAGTGCTGCATGTGCTGGAAGCATTCGGGTTTTCAGTAACGATCACTCACAGGGAAGATTTATGAAAAAACTTCAGGTGTTCCTTAATGACAGACCGGTCGGCATATTGCGGTCTGACAAAAAAATCAGGATGACAAGCCACAAGAACGATGAAAGATACATCAGATCACAGGCTTTCCTGATATGTCCGATCCTGACTTCCCCGAATTCTGTTCCGATGTACGGCTTGGAAACAAGGCTGCCGTGGTAATAATTGGGCCCGCCGAGTCTGACGCCGAGCGTCCCCGCATAAGCGGCTTCCGGATATCCCGCGTTCGGGCTGGAATGGTTCGCGCCTTCACGGATTGCCGTCTTCATGGAACAGACGCCTCTTCCGGAGAGAATTTGCGCTGCCGCTGATATGACAGGAACTGAAAGACGGGCAGGGATAAAATTGGCCACATCGTCAATGCGTGCAGCGGCTTTTCCGAAGTCTTCATACATTTCATTCCTGTATCCGATCATGGAATCAAGGGTATTGACCATTTTGTAAGCCATTGCAAGGGGCGCGCCGCCGACTGCCGCAAAGAAGAGGGGAGAGATCACCCCATCCACAAGATTTTCGGCCACCGTCTCCACCGCGGCCCGCGTGACACCCTCTTTTGAAAGCGGCCGGACATCTCTTCCAACGATAAGGGCGAGCTTCTCTTTTGCGTCCTGCAAACCCATCTGATTAAGCGCGTCACAAACCTCCGTCGCGGCATCTTCCAACCCCCGTGCGGAAAGGCAGAAATAGATCATCACAATTTCAAGAGCGGCTTTGCATGCTGGGTGTATGATTCCGGCGATCCCCGTCAATGCGGATGTCAGGCCATATACGCAGGAAATGAGAGTTATCGAAAAAAGCGCGCCCGCGACTGAAAGCCTCAGACGCGATGTCCCTGCCCATTTCCTGAAATGCGGCTCCGAGATTGTAATGGCTTTCCCCATATATCGTATCGGGTGATGAGCAAAATGAGGGTCGCCCAGGATTAAATCGAGGATAAACGCAACCGCGACAATATAACATGAAGTGAAGCATTCCATTTATTGCTGATCCCTTTCCTTCGGCAAATAATCCTCTCTTACTGGGGAAAACACTTCAATCGCCACCGAGTCCTCAATGATTTCCGCACCATGCTCAACACCGCTCGCAATACACCAGCTATCCCCGGGCGTCACGTCGTATTCTTCCGAGCCGACTGAAAGACGAATTCGGCCGTTTACAAGGTAACCTGTCTGTTCATGGGGGTGGGAATGCCGAGGCAACTGACTGCCCTTTTTCAGAAGGAACTCGCTCATCAGCGTCTTTTCCCCGTAAACCAGCGTCTTCTGTCCGATTCCCTCAATGGCGGGAATGTATCCGTTTTTACTCTGTTTCTGGAACATAGTTAGTTTCCTTTCTGCCTGAGTTTCCTGTCAAGAATATTTTTCCCTGCAACCCTCTGGAAAAATTGTCTGTCACATACAACATGAAAATCATCAGTATCAGGTTTTGAGAGGAAATGCAAGGGGAAAATTCAATTAAAGACCTCCGAGGTTTTGGAAACCTCGGAGGTCTCATCATATCATGAATCAAGACTGAACCCGACCACAGTCACATCATCCTGCCTGGGCATATCCTCTTTATGTGCATGAAAGACATCCAGCAGCCTTTTCTCCCGGGCTTCAAAAGAAAGGGAGCTGATATCTCCGAGCAAGTTTGCGAACCGCTTTCTGCCGAACTTTCTGGCCCCGAAGCGGCTGGTTTCGTCTTTACGCATCTGATCCCAAAAACCGTCGGTTGACATGTAAAAGGACATCCCCTTTTCAATGCGGATGGTGTGGCTGGCAAATTCAAAATCCGGATCCGATTTTTTATAGCCGAGACTCTGCCTGTCCCCCCTGATCATCTTCACCTCACTGTTGTGAACGCAGAAGAGCGGGAGATTGGCCCCCGCAAAGATTAGACGCCTCCGGGCACCGGGCATCGGGCCACAGGCCTCTATAAAACAGATCGCGGCATCCATGCTATCGTCAGACGGCGCATCTTTTCTGTCCTGCTGGAGCGATGTTTTGATAACACCGTTCAGTTGTCTCAGGATATCCGGGGGATTATGACAGCCCATGGTTATTGTGATTCGCCGGATAAAAGAAGAAGCGATCATGCTCATAAACGCGCCGGGAACGCCGTGGCCCGTGCAGTCCATGACCGCTATGACAATACCGTCCTCGAATCGCTCCGCGAAGAAGACATCTCCGCCCACGATATCCCTCGGCATCCAGATAAAGAAACTCTCCGGGAGATAATCCCTCACCTCGTTCAGATTCGGTAGCAGTGATTTCTGAATCCGTTCCGCGTATCCGATGCTCTCCATAATCTGCTTGTGGGCCTCCTCCACCTTTCCGAGAGTTTCGTTGAGCTGGCGGGTGCGTTCCCTCACCTTGTTTTCAATGTTGGTGTAGAGCCTGGCGTTCTCAACTGAGATGGCCGCCTGGGAGGAAAGGAGATGCAGAACTTCGATCCGTTCAGGGGTAAACGCGGCGGTCGTCAGATTGTTTTCCAGATGAAGCATTCCGATCAGCCTGCCCTGATCAACCAGCGGAACACAGATCAGGGACTGGGTCCGGTTCTGCTGAATATACGGATCATTGACAAACTGACCTTCATTGGCCGCGTCATCCAGAACCACGCTCTTCTGAGTTCTGGCCACATAATTGACAAGACTGACACAAACCGATCCTGATGTGCTGATCGGAAGCGACTGAAGGACAGTCTCCTCGCCTGCCTGATCCGATGCCTGATCCGATGCCTGATCCGATGTCTGATCCGAAATCTGATCCGAACTTTGGGCTTCGACAAAGAGCTGGCCGTCCGTCTCCAGAATCAGGGTCCCTTTCTGAGCCCCCGCGTTTTCCATCATAATCCGCATCAGTTGGGTCAGCAGCTTATCCAGCCGGATTTCACCGGAGATGGCCTGGGATGCCTTCATCACGGTGGAGAGTTCCATATCCGCGGCCGCACTTGTTCCGGTCGTGGTGGTGAAGGTCGTCGTTTTTGTCTCTGTCACTCTCTTATGCTGTTGGGCCTTTGTCTTGGCCAGCAGATCCCTGTAATTCTCCTCCAGCTCCCCGGCTTTGCCCTGAGCGCCCCATAGGCGATATCCATGGTAGGCTCTTTCCATATAGACCCTGGCGATTCGCTCCTTCCCTTTTCCCAGCCAGAACTTCGCTGCCAGTTCATTGCCCAGGGCTTCGGTGTGAACAAATTCGTTCTCCCCGGCCGATTCAATGGCCAGGTCATACATATCCATTGTCTCTTCCAACGGTCTGTCGCTGATGCGGGCCATTTCCGCGGAGACCAGCAGATGTTTGTGCTGAAAATTGGCCGGGCAGTTTTCGGCCCAGGTCTTCATCTGCGCCTGATTGGCCTCTAACTTCTCCCAATATTCCTCTTGCGTGTCAGAATCGGCCGAGCTGTACAGCCCAGCGAGGATAAGGGAATGGTAAAAATTCTGCTCTGTGACCGGAATGGTGGCCGGAATAAAGGAGAGCCGTTTTTCCCCTTCCAGCGCGCATTCGAGCGCCTGGTCCATATCCCCATACAGATAAAGCGCCTGGGATTTGAAGATGTTATAGGTACACACCGCGTAGGTGCTTTGGTTTGACTCGCAGGTTTCCAGATATCGGGCCTCGGTGACATCATCCGTATGGAACTCGGATTTTCCGCCAGTCATGCCGCTCAGGTTCAGTGTAGCGAGCTGAACGCTCATCATCGCGTCGGTGGCGAGATTATTCTGGGTCTTCTTCGTAAACGCGATAAAGTGATGAACATCCTCCAGAATGTCGCCCAGATTTCTCCCCCGTGCGAACTGGCCGAACAACTTGTAAATCAGGTTGAAACCCGCGTACTGCAATTCTCCGGAATCAAGCCCGGCCTGATACCCCTCGCTGGTCACGGCCTCGATCTCGTTCATCGGCCTTGTCCAGTGAATCAGGCATCCGGCCAAGTTGTTTGACGCGATACTGATGAAATTCCGGCTCTCAAACTTCTCGCTCAGTCTCAGGGCCAGCTTTCCGAACTGGTACGCGGCCCGGTATTCCCCCAGAACCGCGCAGAGGGTGATCCCGTAAGCACTGTATCCGTAAGCCAGTTCCGGGGAGAGCCCGTGTTTCAGGGAGATGTTGACAAGTCTCCCCACATTCAGGATATATATCTCCAGATTGGAGAGATAGGTCGGTGCAGCGATGCTGAACAGCACTTTGACGGCTGCCTTCATGTCAGGCCGTGTCATCTCAGGATCGTCAGACAGGGACGCGATCTCCCGATCCCCGAGATTCTCTTTCACCTTAGCGAGTTCTCGGTCCACCATCTCCTGATCGGCCGTTTCCGGAAAATCGACGCCGACCAGGGCCATGGCCCTGACACCGATCCGGATGGCCTCCTGATATTTCCCCAGCATCGCGTACTGCACAATCAGCAAATTGTAAATCTCAGCCTTTTCCACAGGCGTGGCCGCATGTTCCACCGTCTCGATAATCCGTTTTTCTGCCTCATCAAAGTTGCCGGTCAGATATTCTGATTCAGCATAAGCTTTGTGTAATGTGAGCGCGAGATCGTAATGGGTCTGCCATATTGTATCCGGCAGATATTCCGCGCCGGTCTTCAGATACTCCCGCGCGGCCGTGTATGCGGTCGCGTTTCCGGCCTTTGCGCCGGCTTCGAGATTCAGACGGGCCAGCTCGATTCTTTCAGCATCCGCTTCAAACAGGGCCCCTCCCTTGTTGAGATGATCCGTCACCTCAAATATCCTTTCAGCCCGTTCTCTGTGTGAGAGATTCTCAAACAGGAGCCGGCCGATGCTGAGATGAACGGCCTGCTTCTGTTCAGGATCGATCAGGGCATAAGCGGCCTGCTGGATCCGGTCATGCCGGAATCTGTATTCCCTGATGACAAGAGGGGAATCTGTCTCCCCGAGATCGGCCGAGGAGAGTTCGGACATGGGGAGAATCAGTTCCTCCTGAATCGCCGGCAGCAGGGCATGATAAACTTGGAGAAACGGCATCTCACAGATCACCGAAAGGGTGTTCAGCTCAAAGCGGTTTCCCACACACGCGGCCAGACGCAGCGCATCCCGGGTCTCTTCAGGAAGTCTCCTTAATTTGCCAGTCAGGATATCCGCGACATTGCC
>JAUCGI010000033.1 GCA_030378035.1 Desulfobacterales bacterium HSG2 | reverse complement strand
GAAACTGCGCCGAAAGACACGCTTCTCATTTAGCCACACCGTTAATGAGAAACATTCTGGCGGAACATGCTGCGACGGCGATCCGTGGCGGGCCGCACTTGTCAAAACTTTTTTGGTCGGGTACTAGTGAGCAGCTAGCGGTGGGCACATCGGGCTGTAGCGGATATTTCGCATTTTGTTTGCACATCAGTCCTGATATGTAACTGAACTACTGAATATCATTCAGTAAAATATAACCGACTGTTTTTAAAGAATCCGGGATGATTTTGAATGCCGTTCAGGATTACATGTTGAGGACTACCAAATATTAATGCAGCCTGAACAAAAAAGAAAGTTTCAATTCATAACCCGCCAGAGAATTTACAATCTATTATTATTTTCTTGAAAAAGAGTGCAAAATATCAAAAGCATATCACTGATGAAACGAATTTTTGATCTTATATTAACAATCCCCGTGTACTTTCTGCTGTCTCCGCTGATGATTCTGATTGCCGGAGTCATCCGTCTGACTATGGAAAATCCGGTGTTTTTCAAGCAGACCAGACCCGGACTTCACGGAAAACCATTTACAATTTACAAATTCCGTACCATGCTCAATGCTTATGACAAAAGCGGTTCTCTCTTGCCGGACAAAGAGCGTCTGACCTGGTTCGGAAGATTTTTACGCTCCACATCCTTAGATGAACTCCCCGAACTCTTCAACATCCTGAAAGGCGAAATGAGCATTGTCGGTCCCCGCCCCCTGCTCATGCAATATCTGGAACGATACACACCAGAACAGGCAAGGCGCCATGAAGTCAAACCGGGACTCACAGGCTGGGCCCAGATAAACGGACGAAACGCCATTACCTGGGAAGAAAAATTCAACTTGGATGTCTGGTATGTGGATCATCAGTCTCTATGGCTGGACATGAAGATCATAATCATGACCATTCTGAAAGTTGTCAGACGGGAAGGGATCAGTCAGGCTGGTCATGCAACGATGGAAGAATTCAGAGGAACAAACAGTTGAAGGAACAAATAGAGAGGAGATGCTTAGATATGACTGAGAATATTCAAAAAAAAGAAAAATTAATCGCTATATACGGCGCAAGCGGTTTTGGCAGAGAATTGGCATGGCTAATTCAGTCATGTGCCAAAAGAAGCATGAATTATAATGTCATATGTTTTATTGATGATGATGAGGAAAAACATGGGACACATCTGAACAATATCCCTATTCTAAACCTCAGAGAGGCAAAAAAACAATATCCCGAAGCCGCTGTTGTCGGAGGGATCGGCAATCCGAAGATACGGGAAAAACTGATGAATAAAGTGGCTGATGAAGGATTTGTTTTTGAAACAATTATTCATCCTGCCACCGAGAGTTCCCAATGGGTTGAAATCAGTGAAGGTGTGGTTATATGTGCAGGTAATATTCTGACAACAAACATCAGGCTCGGACATCATGTGCAGATCAATCTGGACTGTACCATCGGTCATGACGTTATTATGGGTGATTATACAACACTTGCCCCGGGGGTTCATGTTTCCGGATGGGTCCATTTTGGAAAGCGTGTTTATGTCGGAACAGGAGCAGTTATCATCAACGGAACAGAGGAAAATCCTCTTACCATAGGGGATAATGCGGTTATCGGAGCCGGCGCTTGTGTTACAAAATCTGTTCCGCCCTTTGAAACTTGGGGGGGGGTGCCGGCGAAATCCTTGAAAAAGAAGTAACACAAAAGAGTCGTTTCGCAGATTGGAAATACCCTGAAATCAAAGAGGGAAAACCGACAAAATACAACTGGGTTGTCCAGCATAAAGATAATCTTGAACTAGTCCGTCTAAATTAGCTGATTCCCTCTGCCCGCTTTCCGGCCCCTGATATTAAGCTGATTCCTGTTAAAACGGGCATTGCGGTCAGATTTTTCAGGGGCCGGAAACCGGGCAGAAAATAATGGCTGAAAACGGCATTTTTTAGACGGCCTAATCTTGAACTGGGCTACAAAACAGATATAGGAGCGTTCTCCTACATTAACGCCAAATACGGCGTTACAATTGAAGACTTTGTTCAAATCGGCTCTCATTGCTCACTTTATTCTGTTTCCACCATTGACAATAAAAAAAGCCGGATCAGACTGAAAAAAAACGCCAGAATCGGCAGTCACAGCGTTGTCATGCCGGGCGTGACCATCGGAGAGAACGCCATCATCGGTGCTTTCAGTTTCGTTAATTGTGATATTCCCGACAACACAACTGCCGTCGGCGTTCCGGCCAAAGTGATAAAGGAAGGCGATAAATCAAATGACTGAACATTCAAAAAAATCTCGCATATTCCTTTCCCCCCCCCACATGGGCGGAGAAGAAATACATTTTGTACAGGAAGCCTTTGACAGCAATTATATCGCCCCGCTCGGACCCCAGGTGGATGCCTTTGAAAAGGAATTTTCTGAAAAAACAGGAATTCCCCATGCCGTGGCTCTGTCCAGCGGAACCGCCGCAATGCATCTGGCACTCAGAATATTAGGTGTGAAACCGGGAGATGAAGTCTTTGCGTCAACCCTTACCTTTATCGGCAGCGTGTCGCCAGCCACATTTCTCGGGGCAAAACCTGTATTCATTGATGCGGATCACACCTCCTGGAATATGAACCCTGATTTGTTGGCTGAAGAACTGGACCGATGTAAAAGACATGGCAAACTGCCCAAAGCGGTTATTCCCACAGACCTTTACGGACAATGTGCAGATTACGACCGAATTATGGAAATATGCACACCTTATGATATTCCTGTTATCATTGATTCAGCAGAGGCCCTGGGTGCTGTTTACAAAGGACGAAGCGCGGGACTCGGAGCCAGAGCAGCTATTTTTTCATTCAATGGAAACAAGATCATCTCTACCTCGGGCGGCGGTATGCTGGCATCAAAAGACAGAGAACTCATTGAACAGGCAAGATTTTTATCCCAACAGGCCCGGGATCCGGCTTCCCATTATGAACACTCTCAAATAGGATACAACTACCGCATGAGCAATATCATTGCAGGCATCGGGAGGGGGCAGATCAGGGTACTGGATGAAAGAGTGAAAGCAAAACAGAGGATATTTGAATATTATAAAAGAGCCTTAGATGATGTTCCAGGTATTGAATTTATGCCGGAAGCCCCTTATGGAAGAGCAACCCGGTGGCTCACCGTGATTTTGATAACCCCTGAAACCTTCGGCGTTGATCGGGAGACCGTTAGGCTGGCTTTGGAAGCCGAAAATATCGAATCCCGGCCTGTATGGAAACCCATGCATCTACAGCCAGTATTTCAAAAGAATTATCCGTCAAGAGCCATACAAGGAACTGTGGCAGAAGACTTATTTAACCGGGGACTGTGTCTCCCCTCAGGCTCGGCCATGACAACGGAAGATATGGACCGGGTCATTGAAATCATACTGAAATCTCGGACACGACCAAAGTAAAACTTTGGCACTCCGGATCATGTATTCAAAAACTTATTCAGAAAAACAAAAATCCGTTATCAGTTCAAAAACTGATAACGGATTTTTTTGTATCCAGACTCCAGAAGTCGCTTGTTATATAAAAAAATTATTTTTGATATGGAATCGCACTCAGCAGAGGATATTTTGATCACAGATACTTGACATTATCTGATAAGGTAATATGATAAAATTATAGAAATAAGATGGTATGCTTTTGTAAATGACGATGACGAGTTGGAAGCCCCTTTTCTGGAGTATTTACTGCAAAAGTATGCTCCGCATGATAATGAGCCTGAAAAAGCAAAAGAGAAAAGGGTTAAAAAAATTATCAGCATAAGGGAGCATATCTGTCACCTGGCCGTTAAAAAAGGGGCTTATTATGTTCCCCCTGTCATAAAATCCTACAAATGCCGCGAAATCAGAGAAACAAATGAGATTGGGATACTGAAAATCAAGGAAGGAAAAAATCTGGTAAGAATCGCCTTCCTCACCTTCGGAGACAAAGACAAGATAGTCATCTTCGATGCATTCGACAAGCCCGATTTGTATCAGAAAGCGAAGAAAAGGAAGATCACCAAGGTCGAGCAGGAATTTATAAAACGAGTTGAGAGATACATCGGGGATTATCTGAAAAGCAGGCATTCTTTGCCACTTAACATTTAAGACGATTCGTAAGATTCGGAGGAATTATGAAAGCAAAAAAATATTTCGATGTTTTTGGGGAGGCAGACAGGCATCCGAAGGCTGAAAAATTTGCTGAGGAAGTTCGGGCAAGGATTGTTCTTGCAGAGGCAGTTCATCAGGAGAGGGTGTCTCAGTCGCTTTCGATGAAGATGCTGGCTGAGAAAGCGCATACCACTCCGGCCGTAATCAGCCGGATTGAGAATGCTCAGGTATCAGCAGGCATAGATATGATATGTCGGATATTCAAAGCCTTGGGAAAAGATAAAGTGGAGTTCAACTTTGTCGGATGATGATTTTCCGATGGTGTGAAGGTAAGCACATTGCCACGAAATTATCAAATGCTTTGCAAGCCGGATGCAAGAAAAAAAAGCTGTTTTCAGAATACTGAAAGGTCAGAATATTGGCTCGTTTTCCATGAAATTGCCCTGGTTGCTGCAAAGCTTGTGGAAACACTGGTTTTCCAAAGGAGGTGCTTCCATGAAACAGGAAGTCCGAAGATATCCTGGAAGGGCTGTCTGTCAAAGAAATTGAAGCTTATCTGCGGGAACTCAAAAAGATATTCCGGTCTACAGGCCGGACACGGGAAAAAAAGGCCGCATTCGGAACCCTGAAAAAACAGAATGCCGACCCGCTTTTCGAGAAACTAAACTGTTCTGGTTTCTGAAAGGGCTATGCTTTTTCAAAAGGGGTGCTCCCATGAAACAGGAACTGACCCCTGAACAGGTCATTAAAATGGACACTTTTCCAAAAGAAGTGCTCCCATGAAACAGGAACTGACCCTGAACAGGTCATTAAAATGGACACTTTTCCAAAGGAAGTGCTCCCATGAAACAGGAACTGACCCCGAACAGGTCATTGAAATGGGCAGTTATCTATCTATTTCCTGAAGAAGTCGTGAAGGGTTTGCCAAAGAAATCGAAGCTTCTCTGCGGAAACGTAAAAAGAAAAAATGATATTCTGCCCTTACAGGCAGGAAAAAAGGGACCGCATTCGGGGATGCCGGCCTCTTTTCCGTGGAATTTCCCAGTTTTTTGCAAGGGGATAATAAAACATTTGACTTCTGAGCATTTCTTACTTAAAATACGGTTTAAATAAAATTTGATCGTATATTTTTCCATGTCAGGATTCCCAAGTTTATTAAACTTTGGAAAACTTCGGGAAAAATAGGAACCGGAGAATAGGGAATGCGCGCTTTCAGTCCTGTTTTGGAAAAAACATGTTTTTCTCAACCCCACAGGAAAATAGTTTTCAAAATTGTGATTTTTTTAGTCCTACTAATAGGATTGATTATTGTAGGGGAAATCATTTATTTCCACCAAATCCTGTCTAACAATGTTTCTTCTGAAACATCGGAGCTTATTGTTGTCTTTGCCGGCGGGGCAAAAAGAACAGAAACAGGATATGCGCTTGCCAATTCAGGGTACGCACCCTGTCTGGTCATTTCCCCGGCAGATCAGGAAGCGTTGAAAGTTTATGACAGGAAACACAGACGACCTTCAACAGTCAGGTGTATTGTTGAGGATAAGGCCCGGACAACATTTGAAAACGCTGTATATACAAGAAAGATTATTGCAGAACACGGCTTCAAATCGGTTCTCCTTGTCACATCCTCCTATCATCTTCCTCGCTCCTATTTTCTGCTCAAAGTCCTCCTTTTAGGCAATAATGTCAAAATCAGGGCTTTCGGGGTGACAGGAGGAACAGGAAAAAATGACTTGCGATCTTGGAGAGGAAAGAAAATAATATACAATGAAATGGTCAAATTATGGGGCAGCACCGGCGAACTTCTGATCTATAAGATCAGAGGATGTCTGCCTGAGGAGAACCCGAAACAGATCGCCTTTCTGAAATATATGAAGTCATTGTTTCTTTTTTTTCATTAGATCCCCTTCGACAAGCTCACCCTTCGACAAGCTCAGGCACGGCGGCGGTCGTTCGCTGAGCTTGTCGAAGCGGGCTTGTCGAAGCGGACTTGCCGGATTGACAGAATTGCTTACAAAAAATGTCACCTCCGGACTCCGACCGGCAGAATCACAGGAAAAATATGAGTTTGTACGACAAATTTTACAGGGAGAGACTGTATCCTTTTCAGGATGGATCCCTGAATATCGTAAAAGAAATGAACACACCCTTTTATCTAACCGGTGGTACCGCTCTCGATAGGGGATATTTTCACCACAGATATTCAGATGATCCGGATTTGTTTGTAAATCAGGAACAGAATTATTCACACTATGTCCGCCAGATATTCGCAGCGTTTGAAGCAGCCCAGCCAAATGGTGAGTTTCAGATTGATTATGATCGGCTTCAGAAGTATGAGAAATTACACAAGGCTCTTTCTGACAAAGGAGTTTGAATATGATACAATCGAACTGAAAATCGAACTGGTCAATGACATTGCCTGTCACTACGGTGAATTTGTCCGTGATCCCGTGCTTGGCCCTCTTGACAGTTGGCGAAACATACTGTCAAACAAGATTCTCAAAATGCCTACCCTGGTGTGACGTATTTCTCCCTACGAATACTCCCCTCACCCCATTGATCTCAATCTCTGCATGTGAAATAAGAGATAGTTAAACAATCATTCTATCCAAATATCCTGAATATTAAAGGGGGAGGGAAATTCAATGTTTTATTTTGCAAGAAACCAGAACTTCTGGGTCATGTTTATCGGGGATGCACTTGTGGTGAGCTTTTCCTATTACTTTTCTCACTATCTCCGATTTGATGGAAATATTCCGCCGACACATCTTACGACCTGGGCCCAATCAGCGGTATGGGTTGCCCTGATAAAGCTCATCTCATTTCTTGTCTTTGATCTGTATAAAGGAATGTGGCGATATACAAGTCTCCATGATCTGACCAACCTGATAAAAGCATGTGTGCTCTCATCATGTGTCATAATGGTAATCATTCTCATAGCATACCGTTTCAGCGGATTTGCCAGAGGGGTCTTTGTCATCGACTTCATGCTGACGCTGCTGCTGTTATCCGGAGACCGGGTCGCCATTCGGTTGTACTATAGCCGAACCTTTGCGAATAAACGTATTCTGCTTTCGGGAAAATCGAGATCGGGCATTAAAAAGGTTCTTATCGTCGGCGCAGGAAACATGGGCGCGAGACTCATGGAAGAGATCGGAGAGAATCCCAAGCTGTATTATGATGTGGTGGGATTTATTGACGACGACCCTTCCAAACTGAAGCAGAAGATTCATGGGATCCCGGTTCTCGGCACATTGCAGGACATGGAAGAAGCCGTTAATGAATACAAGGTTGACGAAATCATTATTGCCATCTCATCCGCTTCAAATATTGAGATGAGGCGAATCGTCAACTCCTGCAAATGCACGGATATTCCATTCAAGACCGTACCGAATGTATGGGAATTGCTTGAAGGGAGAGTGGCCCTGAATACGATACGCCAAGTCCGCTACGAAGACCTCCTGCGCAGAGAACCGGTTCGCCTGAATATGAAACAGATCGGAGGCTATCTGGCCGGCAAAAAAGTTCTGGTGACAGGCGGTGCCGGATCCATAGGCTCAGAACTTTGCAGGCAGATTGCACGTTTTAAGCCTGAAGAACTGATCATTGTGGAGCAGAATGAATCGGGTCTTTACGACATCGAGTTGAGCCTGGCCGCAAAGCATTCGGAGTTGAAGATCGTCTCCATCCTTGCTACTATCCAGGATAAAGAACTGATAAGACGGGTTTTCGAGAAACATAATCCCGAAGTTGTCTTTCATGCGGCAGCTTACAAGCATGTGCCCATGATGGAATTTCATCCATGGGAAGCCATATTTAACAATGTCATCGGTACAAGAAACATTCTTGAACTTTGCCACCAGTACCTGATTGACCGCTTTGTTCTGGTCTCCACGGACAAGGCGGTCCGCCCCACAAACGTAATGGGCGCATCAAAACGGATAGCGGAGCTTCTGACTCAGGCATATTCGGACAGAAATCATACCCGCTACATAGCGGTAAGGTTCGGAAATGTGGTGGGAAGTATCGGCAGCGTGGTCCCGCTCTTCAAAAAACAGATTGCAAGAGGCGGCCCCGTCACCGTGACGGACCCGAATGTCACTCGTTACTTTATGACCATCCCGGAAGCATGCAGCCTGATCCTTCAGGCCGGTGCAATCGGCGAGGGCGGTGAGATATTCATCCTGAAGATGGGAGAGCCTGTCCGAATCGGCGAAATGGCCCGGGATATGATCACCCTGTCCGGTTTCAAACCCGGCGAGGACATAGAGATCGAATACACCGGGCTCAGACCGGGCGAAAAACTGTATGAGGAGCTGATCGGACAGGACGAAGCCGACAAGACCCAACACAGTGACATTATGATGCTGAAAACGGACAACCATAAGCCGATGGATGAAATAAACGGCCATTTGGAGAAACTGGTTGAACTGGCCCAGGCCGGGGATACGGCCGGGATAAAAAAAGAATTGAGAAGGATTGTGCCGGAGTACAGTACGGAGGCTTGAATTCCGTCGGTTTTGGTGTCGTAACATCGTCGTCAGCCATAAGTTTTTGATGGGAATTATGCTCTGGCGGTCAAAGAACTTGCAAAGTAAACTTTGCACTCCGGATCAGAGAAATCCCTGATTATAACGGATTTTGGGGAGGCCCGGACCGGGAATATGACAACGGATAGGAGGATAAAACGGATATCTCCCTCCGTCCGGGAATCCGTTCAGGTCTTCGGTCCGGGAATATCCGTTTCATCCTGAAATCCGCTGTCATATTGCCGGCCTCCCCTGAATACGTTATAATCAAACGGATTTTTCTGTGAACAAAGCCGAGCCTGTCATACCTCTTTTATATCTTGGACAAATTCCAGAAAAGTCCCCAGTACATACTGCCTGAATTGGTCGTCATTCAAATTGCCAAAACTTCCCGCAGGGGAGTTTGAGCTGGCTATGAGACTGAATGAGAGGATTTCCGCACTGGAGAGCATAGAAAATGTCTGATTATAACGCCTTTTGGAGAGACCGTGGATTCCGGGTCAGAAATGATAAGAATCCTGCCGATTCTTATCATTTCTGCCCGGAATGACAGGCTTCGGACCGTTGAAATCCCTTGTTGACACAATCTCCCAAAAGGCGTTATAATCAGATTTTTTTTATATGTCAAGTCGTTTCCTTCTTGTCCCAGAGGAAGCCATTGCCCTTGCTACAGAAATGAGTGCGGATATTGTTCTTCTGGATGCCAATGGTTTTCCCCGATATATTCTTAAACCCCTTAAATTTTCATAAGGTGTTCTTGCTTGACAATATAATTGTCACGATATACCTTTATTAGAAAAGTACTGATTTTATGACAGGATTGTCTTGGAAATGGAATCAGGTACATTGAAAGGAGGATAAGTATGACAGACATCGGCACATGGATTGTGAAAAACAAATTGCTTTTATCCCGGTACAAAGGCAGATATGTTGCCATCACAGACAAAATTATTGCACACGGTGAACATCTCAGGCAGGTTGATAAAATGGCCAGAGAGCAGGAAAATGAATATGTCCTCTATTATGTTCCCCAAAACATAGGCTCTCTGACCATCCATCCCATTCATTTGAAATCCGTATCTCTTACAGACTGGCAGCCATTATATCCCATTGAACTGATCAGCCTTACGAATGAATCGTTCACTTATAGTGCTTTGATAGACTCTGGTGCCGATATTTCCTGTATTCCCCTGAAAGTCGGGATGGATATGGGCTTTGAACGCTATCCCCAGGAAGTTCGGTTAAAAGCGTACGGAATTGGCGGAGAAATAGATTGTTTGTTAAGAGAATGTCAGATCAAAATTGATGATCATCCATTGAAAATCCCTGTTATATGGATTCAGAAAGACGAAACAGAGCTGATTATCGGAAGATCGGTTGTATTTGACAATTTTCACATCACATTCAAACAAAAAGAGAGAAATATCGAATTCTGCTGGGTTGGTGATACGGACAAATGACTTTCGGTCACCAGAGGTTTTTAAAACCTCGGAGGTCTGTTGTTCAAGAAATTTGACAGCCGTATCACAGCCTCGAATGTCACCCGTTACTTTATGACCATCCCGGAAGCATGCAGCCTGATCCTCCAAGCCGGCTTTGGTATCGTAACCTCGTTTCCATCCCCAAATTTTTGTTTCGAGTTGTACTCCGGCGGCTATGTGGGCCAAAGTGAAACTTTGGCACTCCGGATCAAGAATCCGTTATCAGCCCAAAACCTGATAACGGATTTTTTTGTATCTGGACTTCAGCCATTTTTAAAACTTCAGCGATTTTTTTCCGGGTCTTTCTTATTTTCTTGACAATATGACGATTATGATATAGTTTATTCAAATTACCGGTAACGAGAGATCAGACAAATAACCTTGCAATAAAAAACAGATGAAAAAATCGGAAAACCTTTTCCGGCCAAGTACCTACTACAGAGGAATAAATTACCGAACATTTCTTTTTATAACGGAGTTGTGTGCGGGACAGAAAACTTTAAATTTTCGGACAGTCTTTCTACCGGTTGCTCAGGTGTTTTTATCTGAAATGTCCGCATTCAGTAATATCAGTGCCTCAACAATTTTTGTTCTGTACACAGAAAACGGAGATAACAATGATAAGTACCTGGCCATAAGTTTTTTGGCATTTTATATCTCACACAAAGGCACAAAGGCACAAAGAAAGGCACAAAGGTGAGAACAAAAGAATTTATGGCCAGGTACTTACAGGAAATCACCATATCCGGTAATTCGGAAATTCCGATCAGACCGCTGATAGAATCGGCTATCCAATCCGAATTACGCACACTGGATATGGCAATTCACAGAACAAATCAGAGATTAATTTCTTTTCAGAGCCTACGCATAAACTGTTTTTACCTATATAAATCAGGGTTGTAAAGAACTAATCGTTTGTAAAATTTTGTAAAAGGCCGATTTTGACTGCTAATTAAGATAAATTTTAACCACTACATATTGTATATGGACAAAATGTGGATGTAGTAAAAAATAAGATACCACAATATATGGTAGTCCAAACTAAACCACTGAAGAGTTATTTTTACAAAATTCTACAAGAGAATTATTTTTTATCATGTTGATTTGTTTATTAAAAAAGAGTTTATGCGTAGGCTCTTCAGGAAAAATATGATATGACTTCCGAGGAGTTTGAAAATCGTTTTGAAACAGGCGATATAAGTGAGTCACTGGATTTTATCGAATGGTTGGGAGAAATAAAAACCCTGGCACTTCTGAATGCCACAAGCCCGATTTGTATTAAAAAGCGAAGAAAAGGAAAATCACCAAGGTCGAGCATGAATTTATAAAACGAATGGAGAGATACATCGGGGATTATCTGAAAAACAGGCATTCTTTGCCACTTAACATTTAAGACGATTCGTAAGACTCGGAGGAATTATGAAAGCAAAAAAGTATTTCGATGTTTTTGGGGAGGCAGACAAGCATCCGAAGGCTGAAAAATTTGCTGAGGAAGTTCGGGCAAGGATTGTTCTTGCAGAGGCAGTTCATCAGGAGAGAGTGTCTCAGTCGCTTTCGATGAAGATGCTGGCTGAAAAAGCCCATACCACTCCGGCCGTAATCAGCCGGATTGAGACAAAACAAACTAAAAGGAGCGTATCATAATGGAATCTGTATGCATAGAAATACCTGAAAAAATAGCTTTTTCATTAAAAATACCCAAATCCGAGCTTCAGGAACGGCTCCGGACAGAACTGGCAATCCGGCTGTATCAGAAAGGGATCCTGGGCTTTGGAAAGGCCAGAGAGCTTGCCAGTCTGAATAAATGGCTGTTTCAGGAAATATTGGCAAAAGAAAATGTGCCAGTAAATTATGATGCCGAGGAATTGGAAAAAGACCTGAAAACCATGGAGAGATTATGAAAATTGTAAGTGATTCCTCTGATGGCGCTGTCTGTTATCGAAAAACTGTATTTGTTAAAGAATAAATTCGGGAAAATTATTATTCCTGATGCGGTTTGGACGGAAATTACCGTTGAAGGCAGGCATAAAAAAGGTACAGATGATATTCTCCGGGCAGATTGGATCAAAGTCGAATCTTTGCAAAACACGATGCTGGCAAAATCGCTTGAAAAAGACCTTGATTACGGAGAATCCGAAGCTATTGCCCTTGGTATGGAAATAAGTGCGGATATTATTCTTCTGGATGATAAACTGGCAAGAACCTTGGCCGCAAATTTGGGACTGAACATTCTGGGTACGCTGGGAATACTGATCTGGGCAAGAAAAATGGGATTGATTGAGAACTTGCGGACAGAACTGCACAATCTCTTAATACATGCAAACTTCAGGATGAGTCAGAATTTGATTTCCAAGGCTCTTCGTGAAGTTGGGGAAGATGCTTGACAATGAGAACGAAGTCGGTCCTATCACACCTTTCCGATGCGAAACACACACTCGGAAGATTATGAATGCCTTATTTCACCAGAAGCCGAGAGATTCTTTTCTGTTTCAATCAACTCTCGTAATATATCGTTGAATTCCGCCTCATACAAATCAGCATCTGAAGCCCGCTCTTTGAAGTAGCTCAGTATATCGGGATCAATGTCAACAGATATCCGGATTTTTGCCGGAGCAGAAGTGACTCCGTGACGGCTGAGGAATCCGCCGCGTCTGAATTTGTGACGGCCCGCTTTCATCACCTCATCTTCATGAAGTCCGCGTGCCAGATCGTTTTTGTATTCCTCTTCCGTAACATCCACGATGATTTCTTCAGTATCGTTTTCCCTGTTCATAAATCCTCATACACTTTGTTTCCGCTTTACGGGCGGAAACAATTCGAATCATATCATCTCCGGGTTCCGTATATGCGATGAACAGGAGTCGGTGACTCGAAAAACATAATGAGATTATATCGAGCTTCATATTCCGAATGCTCGTCATCATAATCATCTGCCGCGTCGGGATCGAAGAAAGATTCCACTGCCTCCTCGAAACTTATCCCATGTCGCTTCGTATTGATATTAGCTTTGACAGGATCCCATTCAAAACGCATTCTTGACCCCTTTTCCGACAATCCCTTGAAAAACAACACAAATTTATTTATAATACATAATGATAATATTGTCAAATTTTCCCACCCAATCCGACCGGAGCTAGCTGGTAAGCCCGGCCTGTGACAGTGCGCTTCAGCGTACTTGAAGCTCTCAGCCGGGGAATTGATTCCCGGCTTTTTGCTTGACAAACATTCTGTCAAGGTGTATAAGAAATAAAATTTTGAGGATTCAAAATGAACACGAGTCCCATTTGATATAAGCCGTCTAAATCAGCTAATTTCCTTTGCCCACTTTTTGGGCCCCTGATATTCAGGCTGATTCCCGTTAAAACGGGCATTGTGGTCAGATTTTTCAGGGCCGGAAATCAGGCAAAAAATAATGGCTAAAAACGGCATTTTTAGACGACCTACATTTGATATAACATATTATTCAAAAGAAAATTCAGAAATGGCAAAAACCCCGAAAACCCGCTGGCACCGTCTGTTAGGCAGGCTGCTTGAGGAGCTTCTGATTCCAGTCGGGATCAAAGTGTTCACAGAGTTGGAGGTGATGGGCCAATCCGCCGAAGGCGGATATTCTGTTGCTGAGAAGGATGCAGCAAAGATGGACCCCCGATCAACTGGAACGCCCGACGGCATAAGAGACAGCAGCGCCGATCATATTCTCCTGGAATTCAAATATTCCGAATCCGTCGGATTGTCTGCGTTTCGTCAGGCCGTGGGATATGACGCTGGACAGATTCGGCTATTTTCCGACGAGCAAGGCCGGCGTGTATCAGAGTCGGCATCCGTTACTGGAATCGGTTACCCTGCTGATCCTGAACGGGAACTCTCAGAGGAACCGCATAACGCTTATATTAAATGCTTTGCAGACCGAAGGCAGGAGAAAAGGGCCGCTTTCAGAATACTGAAAGCTCAGAATATCGGCTCGTTTTCCGTGAAACTGCTCTGGTTTTTGCAGGGCTTGTGGAAACACCGGTTTTCCAAAGGAGGTGCTCCCATGAAACAGGAACTGACCCCCGAACAGGTCATTGAAATGGGGAAGAAGTGTTGAAAAAGAACATCATTTTTTTTTGCAATTCAGAAAAAGCGGGAACAAGCTGAAAATTATATTGAAATTCCAATTATGAGTTATTCGCCATGAACATGACAAGGATTAAGGTATGTGAAAATGCACCCTGAACAAAAGAAAATATTTCAATCCATGACCCCTGAACAGAAACTCCAAGCCGCACTGAATCTGTACCACTCAGCCCGAAATCTCAAAGCGGCCGCGCTGAGACAGCAACATCCCGACTGGAGTGAGGAAAAAATTGAACAGAAAGTACGGGAGATTTTTCTTTATGCCCGATCATAATCTTTTTCATATTTTTATCAGCCACTTGAACAAACTCGGAATCCGGTATATGATAACCGGATCTGTGGCAAGCATGATTTACGGAGAACCTAAAGGAAATAAGCATGAAAAAAGCATTAATCACAGGCATCACCGGCCAGGACGGCTCTTATCTGGCTGAATTTCTACTTAAAAAAGGCTATGAAGTCCACGGCATCAAACGCCGGGCGTCGTCGTTTAACACCGCGCGGGTGGATCATCTGTACCGGGATCCCCATGAGGAGGACGTCCGGTTTCTCATGCACTACGGCGATCTGACCGATTCCACCAATCTGATCCGGATTATCCAGATGGTCGGGCCGGATGAGATATACAATCTGGCCGCGCAGAGCCATGTGAAGGTATCCTTTGAGACGCCGGAATACACTGCCAACTCCGACGCTCTGGGCACGCTGCGGCTTCTGGAGGCCATCCGCATTCTGGGCATGGAGAGCAAGACCCGCTTTTATCAGGCGTCAACCAGCGAGATGTACGGAAAGGTGCGGGAGATTCCCCAGAAGGAGACCACGCCTTTCTATCCCCGAAGTCCCTACGGCGCGGCAAAGGTCTATGCCTACTGGATCACGGTAAACTATCGGGAGGCATACAACATGTTCGCCTGCAACGGAATATTGTTCAACCATGAGTCGCCTATCCGCGGCGAGACCTTTGTCACCCGCAAAATTACCAGGGCCGTGGCCAGGATCAGGCTTGGTCTTCAGGATAAACTCTATCTCGGAAATCTGGACGCCAAAAGGGACTGGGGCTTTGCCGGTGATTATGTCAGAGCCATGTGGATGGTGCTTCAGCAGGACGAGCCGGATGACTATGCGGTCGCCACAGGAGAGGCGCATTCCGTGCGTGAGTTTGTCGAGAAAGCTTTCCGTGAGATCGGAATGGAAATCGCATGGGAAGGTGCCGGCGTGGATGAGGTGGGAAAAGACGCGGCCACTGGAAAGGCGATTGTCTGCATCGAGCCTCGCTACTTCCGACCCACCGAGGTGGAATTTCTGTTAGGCGATCCTTCAAAGGCGGAGAAGAAACTTGGCTGGAAGCCGAAAGTGTCTTTTGACGAGCTGATCCGGATGATGGTGCGGGAGGATCTGAAAGAAGCGGAAAAAGATCACCTGTGCAGGAAAGAAGGATTTCAAACCTATAATCATTTTGAATAGAAACGGACAACGGACAACTGACAATGAACAACGGACAACGGACAACAGACAAATCATGAAAAAAACATCTAAAATATTCGTCGCCGGGCACCGGGGACTTGTCGGAGCTGCCATATTCCGTCATCTCCAAGATATCGGCTATGCAAACATTGTCACCCGCACACATGCTGAACTGGACTTAACCAGTCAGATTGCTGTGGACGCTTTTTTTACCGAGGAGAAACCGGAATATATTTTCCTTGCCGCGGCCAAGGTCGGCGGGATTATGGCAAACAATACCTATCCTGCGGATTTTATCCGTGAGAATCTTCTCATCGAGATCAATATCATTGACGCTGCTTACAGACATGGCGTTAAAAAGCTGCTTTTTCTCGGGTCATCGTGTATTTTTCCGCGGATGGCCCGGCAGCCGATGAAAGAAGAATATCTTATGACTGGTCCGCTTGAGCCGACCAACTCCGCTTATGCGGTGGCCAAGATCGCAGGGATCGAGATGTGCTGGTCTTATAACAGGCAGCACGGGACGCAATTCCTCCCGGTCATGCCCACAAACCTTTACGGGCCGAACGATAATTTTGACCTGATAACCTCCCATGCGCTCCCTGCGCTGATTCGGAAATTTCATTTGGCAAAGCTGGCTTCCGATGGAAACTTTGAAGCCATTGCCAAAGATGAAGCCCGTTTCGGCCCCATTCCGGACGATATTAAAGCGTCCTTATGTATTTCGTCAGGTCAAAATACCCAAACACCAAACACCAAACACCAAACACCAAAAGTGATTCTATGGGGAACGGGTCAGCCGAAAAGGGAATTTTTGTATGTGGAAGACTTGGCTGACGCATGTGTTTATGTGATGGACAATTACGAGGGAACCGAGCTTGTCAACATCGGTACGGGGAAGGATAAGACGATCAGAGAGCTTGCCGAAATTACAAGAGAAGTCGTGGGATTCAAAGGCGAGATGATTTTTGACGAGTCCAAACCGGACGGGATGCCGCGAAAGCTTTTGGATGTTTCAAAGTTGAGCGGTTTCGGGTGGCAGGCAAAAACTGATCTGGAGGATGGCATTCGGAAAACATATCAGTGGTATTTAAGGGAATTGGGGAATTAGGAATTAGGAATTAACAGTAAATCTTCTGTGTCAATACTTCGGACAATTTTTCATGATGTCGGGAAGGGACTGCTGACACGCCCTGTAAAACGGGCATTCCGGTTTCGGGAAATCCGCGTTGTCCCGTTCCCGGAACAGCGGTCCGAGGGGCTTTTCACAAAAACTGTCCGAACTATTGCTGTGTATAATGCCGAATTATTTTGAAAGATTCATTTTAACTCTTAACCAATTCAAATGAGTGTAACCAAAATAAGGCGGTTTCATATCTGATTTTTTTGAGGCTCAGACGCTGATGTCGCGGAGGGTTCCGCCCGTTTCTGTTCTCTGTGGGTCTCCGCGGTCTCTGCGCCTCCGCGTTTAAGCCCATGTTTTCATCTGTGCCGAGGTCATGTTTCATTTTGGCTGCATTCAATTCAAATTAAACAATGTCGGCCATAAATTTTTCTGTAGCAACCTTTGTGCCTTTCTTTGTGCCTCTGCGCCTTTGTGTGTGATATAAGTAGCTATTTTCTCCCTTAAAATACTGTGTTTGCCCTATTGACACTTCTTTCATTTTCTGAATCAACATAAAAGAAGCCGGAGTAATTCCGGAAGCGGGTCTCGCGGATATTCGGTGTGATTAATCAAGCTTACTTTTAAGTTCGTAGTTCCGGCACCGCCTAAAGGCGGAACTACGAACTTAAGAGTGTAAACTACTTTTCAGGCAAATAACAAATAATTCTTGCATAAAATTATATATTCAGATTAAAATATATTATATTTGTTCTGGAAAAAAAAATTATCGAGTTTTGAAAATCGAATGATAATTCTTTTTCAATAAAAGCGGTGCAATTGTGTTAAATCAGACTATCGGTTTTTTATGAAATTCCGGGGTGTGAAAACTATCCCTGAAACATTGTTTTGCACGCCTCTGTCTTGCCAAATTAAGGATGTATTTTTCGGAATTCCGCAGAGGTGAGATCCTGTAAGTTGTATTTCGTAAATGTAAACTTAAGAATAACCGGCTGAACTTATAACGGAAAAAAGGTCACATCCTCATGATTTGCACCCGGATTCGGACGCTCCGCCGAAACACGGCTTTCTGTCTGTCTGACATCGCGGGCATCAGCCAACTCCCGACGCGGGATCGGAACAGAGACCGCACCGGATAATTCAGTGTAATTCAAATCACTTATGCTTAAGTTTACACTTATGGTTGTATTTTAATTTATATTTAACAGAATAAAGGGGAACAACATGGTACCCTTAAAGAAAATGACAAGCTATTTTTCCAGGACGCAGGAATTCTTAGCCTCATCATGGGATAATTACAAAGCGAACAAACAGCCAAACAAACGGGTCAAAACCGCCTTTATGGCGATTCTTTTTGCTGATATCGCTGAGAGCACCCGAATATATGAGACGCTGGGAGATAAAAGCGCTCAGAACCTCATCGCTGCCTGTCTTTTTCTTCTCTCAAAGGTGACAGTGCAGTTGCAGGGGAAAGTTATAAAAACGATAGGCGATGAAGTTATGTGTACTTTTCCGACCGCGAATGATGCGGTAAAGGCGGCAAAGGCGATGCATCAGGCGGTTGATCAGATGCCTGTTGTCGATAAGTCGGGTCTTTTTCCGCCGAACATCCGCATCGGAATCCATTCGGGCCCTGTTGTCATCAAGGGCAAAGCGGTTTTCGGGGATGCTGTGAACGTGGCTTCCCGTATGGTGGGACTGGCCAAACAGCGGCAAATTATCACCACAGAGCAGACGGTCAACCTGCTGAAACTGGATTATCAGTCCATGTCCCGATGCATAGACAGGACCACAAACAAGGGAGAGACCGGGGAACTCAATATCCATGAGCTGGTATGGGAGCCGGATGCAACCGCGGAGTTTGACAATTCCCATCTTTCCCTGGTTTTAAAGTCCCGTCTGAAGCTGCGCTTTTGCGACCATATCATCAATGTGGATAAGAATCGGCCCAGCGTCACCATGGGACGCCAGCCCCACAATGATCTGGTGGTGGAAGGAACCCGGGTTTCCCGGTCCCACGCCAGCATCGAATATCGGCGGGGCAGATTCGTGCTGATTGACCGGAGCACAAACGGCACCTACCTGCTCATCAACGGAAAACAGGGCATTGTCAAACGCGTGGAAACCCCACTTTACGGGGACGGCATTATCGGACTGTCCCAGAAAGTCACCCCTGACTCACCGGAGGCAATACATTTTTCCATAACGCCATAACGGTTTACGGTTTACGGTTGACAGTTTACGGTTTACGGTTGACAGTTGACGGTTGACAGTTGACGGTTTACGGTTGACAGTTGACGGGTTACGGGTTACAGTTTACGGTTTACGGCAGACAAACCGTCAACCGTCAACCGTCAACTGTCAACCGCCAACCGTCAACCGTCAACCGTCAACCGTCAACCGTCAACTGTCAACCGTCAACTGTCAACCGTCAACCGTCAACCGTCAACTGTCAACTGTCAACTGCCAACTGCCAACCGTCAACTGTCAACCGCCAACCGTCAACCGTCAACCGAACAGACGCCACATATATTGCAGGATTCCATTGGGCAGGGGGGGGATGGCCGGGCCTCTTTTGCTCTTTTGTATTCTCGTTCAAGAAAAGCGGGGCGGACGCCGTGAGCAATGAAGTTCCAAGGGAGGAATTCATCCGGAGATCGCTCCCTGTTCAGATAGGCATCGATGTTCAGAGGGGACTCCTTGAGGGTTTTGGCCCAGTTCCCCCGGTTATCACTGGCGAGAGACAATATTTCAGCCACTTTGCGATCTCCGCGTGAAAATAATGCCTGAATCTGAGCATGCCTCGGAATATCGGCACGGACCCGGAGGTTTGCCACGCGTTTCAGGCCATTTTTTACCTGTTTTATTTTCCGTTTCAATGTTCGCACGTCATCCATGGGGACCCGCTGAAAAGGGGTGAACGGTTTGGGAACAAAGGAACTGAGGCTCACTGTTATTTCCCCGATCCGTTTTCTTTTCCGGCTCGATTGTAAAAAAACAGATTTTATCTGTCCGCACAGAGCGACAATCGCTTCAATATCATCGGGGGTCTCCGTGGGAAGCCCTATCATAAAATAAAGCTTCAGGTTCGGAATTCCCTCTGACACAAGGGCCTCGGCCGCGTTCAGTATATCCGCCTGAGTGATACCTTTGTTAATAACATTGCGCATCCGTTCGGACCCGGCATCCGGCGCGATTGTTGCTGTTTTGATGCGGCTCTGTTTCAACTCGGATACCAGTTCGGGGCCCAGCGCGTCTGCCCGTAATGAGCTGAAAGATATTCGGATATTTGAATTTTCCCCGCGGGCCTGTCTGCAAAGCTCCGCAAGGCCGGGAAGATCCGAAACCGAAGCGCCCACAAGGCCGATCTTGTCCGTGAGCGACGCGCCTTTTCTGATGCACTCTTCCAAAACAGAAAAAGATCTGAATCTCGGAGGTCTGTAAATATATCCCGCGCTGCAAAAACGGCACCCGTGAGGACATCCCCTGCCGACCTCGATCAGGAAAGTCTTTCGGAAAGTGGTATCAGGGGTTAAAAGGGTGCTGCATGTGGGGATATGAGAGAGGTCTTTTAAAAAAACCCGTTCAATCTGAAGCGGCGCGCCATACAGCGACTCAAACGAACGAATGGTTCCATCTTTATGGTAGGTTGTTCTGTAAAATTCCGGAACATACGCGCCCGGAACATTCTGGGTAACATGTTTTAAAAACCGGCTTTTTTCAAAAAACCCGGTTCTCTTACTGATGTCCAGTTCATCAAAACAGGCAAAAAACCGGGGAAGAAGGGCTTCCGCCTCCCCCATCAGAAAACAGTCAATAAACGGGGCAATCGGTTCGGGGTTTAAAAAGCAGGCCACCCCGCCCGCGATAACAAGCGGATGAACAGGATCTCTGTCACAGGACAGCAGGGGAATGCCTGCTTTTTTCAAAATCGCAAGAATATTTGGATAGTCATTTTCATAAGAAACAGAAAACGCTATGATGTCAGCGTCAGAAAGAAGCCTGCCCGACTCCTCGGTCCTGATGCGGCTCTCTCCGACATTCTCTGACAGAAAAGCTCTTTCACATACCATGCTTTCAATGCTGTTGAACATAAGGTATGCAGTTTGAAAACCGAGATTGGACATCCCCACATAATAACTGTTGGGATAAACTAGGACGACCCTGATACGCCCTCGCCAGCTTTTTCTTATGGCTCCGATTTCTGTATGTCGTCCGTTGTCTGTTGTCTGTTGCCCGTTGCCGCTGACCACTGACCACTGACCACTGACCATCAGTCCGCCTTTTTTCTCAGAAAAGTGGGAATATCAAGGTCATTGTTGTCAATCTCTATTCCCCTGTGTCCCTTGTAAATATCAGCAACAGTTTCATGGGACGGTTCCTTCTTTCGGATAAAGGTCGGTTCTTCATAGTCTGTCGCTATCTTTTCAGCAGGTTTGAGTCCTTTGACTTTGCGTTTGAACGGATGCACACTGTCATGCTTTTCCGGAACAGCTTTCTGAGGCGGAGTGCCTCCGATCCCGGTTGCAATAACCGTCACCCGCATTTCCTCTCCGATACTGTCATCAATCACCGCCCCCCATATAATATCCGCATCGTCGCCGACTTCTGTATATATCCGTTCAGATGCTTCGGTCATCTCTTCCATTGTCAGGTCACTGGTGCTCGTTATGTTCATCAGAACACCTCTGGCTCCGGAAATGGAGATATCTTCCAAAAGCGGATGGGATATGGCGCGTTCCGCAGCTTCCACCGCACGGTTTTCCCCGTTTGCGATGCCGATGCCCATGATGGCCATCCCCGCCTTTGACATGGTGGTTTTCACATCCGCAAAATCAAGATTGACCAGACCCGGCATCAGAATAAGATCTGTGATCCCCTTGACCGAATGGAGCAGTATCTCATCCGCCTTTTTGAACATGTCTATCATTGTGGCGTTTTTGGACGCAAGCCCCCGCAATCTGTCATTGGGGATGGTTATCACCGTGTCGGCGATTTCTTTTAGCATTTCGATCCCGTCATCCGCCTGCCTGCCCCGTTTTCTCCCTTCGAACGAAAACGGTTTTGTCACCACCGCAACCGTCAGAGTCCCCAGCTCCTTACAGATTTCAGCGATCACAGACGTGGCCCCGGTCCCTGTTCCTCCTCCGAATCCCGCGGTGATAAAGACCATGTGGCTGTCTTTCAACGCGTTTCGGATCGCTTCGGCACTTTCGAGAGCAGCCTGCCGCCCGATCTCGGGATTGGCACCCGCTCCGAGTCCCTCTGTAAGTTTGTCTCCGATCTGAAGTTTGACAGGCGCTCTGGAAATTTCAAGCGCCTGAATATCGGTGTTGGTGACAATGAAGTTCACGCCTTGGAGGTTGGAATCGATCATATTGTTAATCGCGTTTCCTCCCGCTCCTCCGACACCGATAACCTTTATTTTTGCAGATTTACCACCGTTTTCCACATAACTGAACATCGTTTCCACCTCCTATTTCAAGGGGTTAAGGGGTTAAGGGTTAAGTTTTAAGGGTTCAGGGTTAAGGTTAAGTTTTAAGGATAATCCTGCATACAACCTTAACCCTTAACCCTTAACCCTTAACCCTTTTAAATTATATCTTTAAACCATTTCTTCATCCGGCCCATGACCCGGTTGAAAATGTTTGAATCACGGATCCTGAATTTGTTTTCAGGCTGGTTCTGGGCACCGAATAAGACGAGGCCCACACTTGTGGCATACATGGGATTGTTGACAACATCCACAAGTCCTCCGATTCCCCGGGGCTTGCCTAGGCGGGTCGGAAGATTGAAAACCGATTCGGCGATTTCTGTGCTCCCGTCCAGAAGAGCTGACCCGCCGGTGACAACGACACCCGAGGGCATTGTGTTTTCCATTCCTGCTCTGTAAATTTCCCGCTGTATCAGCTCAAAGATTTCTTCCATGCGGGGTTCCAGAATTTCCCCCAGTATCTGCCGTGAAAGCTTTCTGGGTTTCCGTCCCCCCATTCCCGGCACTTCGATGGTCTCCTCCGGGCTGATATTCTTAGCCAGACAGGTTCCGTATTTTTTCTTGATATTCTCTGCCTCGGCAAGGGGGGCCCGCAGGCCGATTGCAATATCATTTGTCAGGTTGTTTCCGCCGAGGGCAAGCACAAATGTGTGTTTGATGTTTTTATTGGAAAAAATTGCCAGATCGCTCGTTCCGCCGCCGAGGTCGAGGAGGGCCGCGCCCAGTTCTTTTTCCTCTTCCGCCAATACCGCCTCACCCGATGCGAGGGATTCCAATACAATGTCACATACATCAAGGCCGGCCCGGTTTGCACATTTCACGATGTTGTGCGCGGATGTCACCGCTCCGGTCACAATGTGAATTTTTGCCTCCAACCTTACAGCAGCCATTCCCACCGGATCCAGAATTCCGGCTTGGTCGTCAACAATGAATTCCTGGGGAAGCACATGGATGACTTCCCGATCCATGGGGATTGCCACGGCCCGAGCCGCGTCAATCACCCGTTCCACATCATGCTGTGTGACCTCGGCACCTTTTATGGCTATGATTCCGCGGCTGTTGAAACCGGTAATGTGGCCTCCCGCAATGCCGGCATAGACCGCTGATATCTCAACGCCGGCCATTAATTCCGCGTCTTCAACCGCCTTTTTTATGGATTGTACAGTCGATTCGATATTTACCACAACACCTTTCCGAAGTCCGATTGAAGGGTGGGTACCGATTCCGATGATGTTTATTTCGTTTCCGGTCACTTCTCCGACCACCGCACAGATTTTGGTTGTTCCAATATCAAGGCCAACGATTATCTCTTCCTGACCAGCCACTTCATCCTCCTTACCATGACTTATAACCCGTCCCTTCCGAAACGACAATGCGATTTAAGTTATTCAGATCAATGGAGTCAATATTGACAATATTTTGTTTCCCCAGATAAAATAATATTTCCCTAAGTCTGCCATATTTATCCGGATAGTTATTGTAGCCAAGTTTTACCGCTTTGATCCGGTTAATTGAAAGCCCGGCAATCCCGGGACGCTCCGCCAATTGCAGGGTAACGCCCATTTCTCTGTCCACTTTGATTTTTGTTATTGATCTGTTGGGAAGAACACTTCCGGGCTGTTTTCCCAACTGTAAAAGCCTCATCACCGCCTTGTATGGCACGCTTTCAAACCGTTCCTCTTCTGATATTCTGATATCCGAAAAGCTGAGACCGGTGATGACCGGCAAATTACGGGGATCGCGGAACGGGTCCCATTTTTTAAATATTTTTCCCTCGGTATTTATCATAAATTCGAGGCAATCCCGTTCCCCGTCTTCCCAGTATCCGGCTTTTGTTATTGTTCTTATTTGTTCCCAGTATCCGGCGTTTGCTCCCCGGTATTTTCTTTCGGTCGGGGAACTTACGAAGATGCGGAGAACGGCAAGCGGCTTCTGCTCCGTTATCTTTACAAGGATATTCGACGGGAGGCCTCTTCTTATATCGGCTTCGGCTATCCACGGATGTGACTCCAATTTTTTTTCTGCTTTTGAAAGGTTCACAGAAAGAATATTTACTCCCAGACGGATCTGCGCCCGTTTCATCACCTCCTGCTCGGAAAGTTTGCATATCCCTTTTATTGCTATGTATTTCGCCCCGAAATAGTCACACTGCGTAAAACAGTCGTGCAAAAAGATAAGAAGGAGACTTGTCATAGTTAAAAGGGCCGCTATGCCCATTATTTTCAAAAAAAACTTAGCGTATTCTATTGTATTGATATTTTTCGGAATATCCTCTCGTACAAGTAATGAGATATGTTTTGCATATCCCCGGTGTGCAAAACTTCCGCTGCTCGTCACGACCACCTTTTCCAATCCCCCTCTTCTCAAAGGGATCTTTCGATAATAATTTTTCCGTTTGCGCTTATTCTCCAAGAATCCTGACCTCTGTTTCCAGATGGATACCAAACATTTTCGATACGGTTTCCTGAATAAGCTCTGCCGCTGCAAGTATATCCGCGGCCGACGCCCTTTTACGGTTTATGATAAAATTGGCGTGCTTTGCCGAAATCTCCGCCCCGCCGATCCGTTTCCCCTTCAACCCGGCCCGTTCGATAAGTTCGCCGGCAGACGGTTGACGGTTGACGGTTGACGGTTGCCAGTTGACGGTTGACGGTTGACGGTTGACGGTTGACGGTTGACGGTTGTCCGTTGTCCGTTGCAACGGACCACTGACCACTGACCACGGACCACGGACCACTGACACCCCCGGATTTTTGAAGAAGCATCCTGCATTCGGAAAGCCTGTCGGCTGTTTTTCTCTGCGGGTATTCATAATCCTTGCAGCCTCTTTCTTTAGCTTCACCGGGTCCGAAGGGTGCAGGCAGAAACGTCCGTCGAGTATCACGGGCTGTCCTCCGGCGGGGCTGCTGGCTCCCGCGTTTATGCAGCTTTGAACAATATCGAGCTTCCTATAATCAAATTTCAGGTTTTCCCTCTTAATTCTTTCGGTCCGGCCTGTGGGCAGAAGAATATTAACAGATTCAAGGACACTTTCCATTGAACCGTAAGCCGTACCGGCGTTCATCATCACAGCCCCTCCCACAGTTCCCGGAATGCCAATCGCGAAATTCATGCCTTCAAGTCCGTGCTCAATGGCAAAATTACAAAGGCGTCCCAGACCGGAACCTGCCATTGCCGTTACAATAACCCCATCCTTGTTGATCTTTGTCTGTATAATTTTGTTGAAACCTTTTTTCAGGGCGATGACAATTCCCCGAACACCTTTATCTTTTACAAGAAGATTTGTGCCGCCTCCGACAATTACATACTCGATTTCCCTTTGGCGGGCACCCTTTATAATGTTAACCAGTTCTTCCCCGGTTTCGGGTGTAATGTACGCATCGGCCGGACCGCCCACCCGAAACGATGTGTGCCCGGACATCGGCTCATTAAATCTGACATTACCGTTTAAAAAGCCTGACAGCCATTTTTTTGAATCAAAATCAAGCATAATACTGTGGATGCTTGATGCTTGATGCTTGATGCTTGGTATTTGATGCTTGATGCTTGATGCTTGATGCTTGGTATTTGATGCTTGATGCTCGATGCTTGAAAGTTCACTTTCCAGCATCCAGCATCCAGTATCAAGCATCCAGTATCAAGCATCCAGCATCCAGCATCCAGCATCAAACATCAAACATCAAGCATCAAACATCAACCTCCCCACTCTCCAAACATTCCCTGCTCCCTGGGTAAGCAGGATATCTCCTTCTTTTAATATTTCCTTTAAATAAGATACGGTTGTTTTAAAGTCCTCTTTATAGATCACATCTTTATGGCCGTGTGCTCTTATGCCTTCGTATAGGGCGTAACCGTCCGGTCCGTTCTCTGTCGGTTCTTCCCCTGCCGGATAGATGGGAAGCGCCACAAGTACATCTGACTGGTAAAATGCACGGGTGAACTCATCAAAAAGCGCTTTGGTCCGAGTGTAACGGTGTGGCTGAAACACCACAACAATCCGTCTGTCAGGCCAACTGTCTCTGGCAGCTTGCAGCGTCGTTTTGATTTCGGTGGGGTGATGTCCGTAATCATCGACAATGGTAACTCCCCTGACCTCTCCCTTGATCTCCAGTCTCCGCTGAACTCCTTCCACGGTTTCCAAGGCGGATTTAATCACATCAAAGGGGATATCCAGTTCGGTTCCCACCGCGATGCTCGCTAAGGAATTGGAAACATTATGGACGCCTGGAAGATTCAAAGTGATCTCCCCGAGCTTTTTTCCGAAATGATAAGCAGTGAACCGGCTTTTCAACCCTTCAAATACTATGTTTCTGGCCTGAAAATCCGCCTGGGTGCTCATTCCGTAGGAGGTAAACCGTTTTTTTACTTTCGGAATAAGGTCCTGTATCGGCTCGTTATCCAAACAAAGTACGGCAAGACCGTAAAAAGGTATCCTTTCAATAAAGTTCAGAAAAGCTTCTTTTATGGAACTCAGTCCCTGATAAAAGTCAAGATGTTCCTTGTCGATATTGGTTACCACCGCGATGGTCGGGGACATCTTCAGAAAAGAGCCGTCGCTTTCATCTGCTTCAGCCACAATAAAATCCCCTTTCCCGAGGACAGCATTGGTTCCAATGCTCTTCAATTTCCCGCCGATGACCACTGTCGGATCAAAACCGCCTTCACCTAAAACGGAAGCGACGATAGATGTGGTTGATGTTTTACCATGCGCGCCGGCAACCGCTATACTATATTTCAAACGCATCAGTTCTGCAAGCATTTCCGCTCTCGGTATCACAGGAACGGATGCCTGCCGGGCCGCGATAATTTCAGGGTTTTCAGGACCGACCGCGGAGGATGTGACCACAACGTCGGCCCCTTCTGTCTGATCCTCAGAATGTCCTTCAAATATGGTGCCCCCCATGTTTTCAAGATTTTCGGTAATATCCGACAGTCTGATATCCGATCCCGATACTTTGTAACCTAAATTCAGAAGGAGTTCGGCAATGCCGCTCATGCCGATACCGCCGACTCCGACGAAATGGATGTGATATTTTTTATTGTACATAACTGTTGTCAGTTGTCAGTTGTTGGTTGTCAGTTGTTGGTTGTCAGTTGTTGGTTGTCAGTTGTTGGTTGTCAGTTGTTGGTTGTCAGTTGTTGGTTGTCAGTTGTCAGTTGTTGGTTGTTGGTTGTCAGTTGTTGATTTCGGAAGCCGCTTAAAATCCTTCTTAAATCCATCGGTACGGGCGATTCTCATTTTTTCAAATCCGTAATAAAGTCTTCAACCGTGTCGAATGATTCGGTTTTACCGGAAGCTATTTCACGGTCAGCCTCATCTTCGGCTTTTTCCCAGTCAAACTTAATAAAATATCGAGGCAGTTTCAGAGCATAATCAATCAGGTCGATAACAGCTTCTTCGATATTCTGTTTACGCCTGAGTTTTTTATGTTTTTCTATTTCTTCCACCATGTCATCCGACAAACTGATTTTCAACACACAGGTTCCCATAGTCCTTCACCTCTTAAGTAAGCTGACCATAAGTTTTATATCCCACAAACGCCGCGAGCTTCCTTTCCTGCATCCATATTAATATTGTGATCAGACTTTATAAGGCAGGCATAACCAATTGATAACAGTCATCAACAAGAGCCTCTGCCGCGTCCGGCCTGCCAAGCCGTTTTGCCCGGGATGCCATCGTTTCAAGGGCCTGCGGGTTTGATGCATAGTATTCGATTCTTTCAGCCAGTTGTCTGCCGCTGAGGTCTTTCTGAAGGATCATTTCAGCGGCCCCCGCGTTCGTCAGCGTCTGTGCATTCAGAACTTGGTGATTATTTGCAGCAAAAGGATACGGTATAAAAATGGCCCCTTTTCCGATAGCTGTTATTTCCGCCACAGTCGTTGCCCCGGCTCTGCATATTAGAAGGTCCGCTTTCTGATACTGCCGCGCCATGTCATCGAAAAATGGTCTGACCGTACAGGAAAGCCCTTCCTTTATATAAGCATCTTTTACCTTTTTTTCATCCTCAACCCGGGTCTGGTGAATAAAGAAAAACCGATCTTTATCCTTTATATATGGTATCGCTTCCATAACGGCCAGATTGACGCTTCGGGCCCCCTGACTCCCCCCTATGATCAGAACGGTAAACGGGGAGTCCGAATTCCGAGTTTCAAATTTCAAGTTTTGAATTTCTTTTCGTATCGGATTTCCTGTAACGCGGACTTTTTTCGAGTTTCGAATTCTAAATTCTGAATTTCCAAACGAAACATATATCCGATCAGCAAAAGGGGATAAGATACGGTTCGTAATTCCCGGCAGAATATTCTGTTCCTGAAGAGCGATCTTACTGCCTGAAAGCCACGCCCCTATAACCACCGGCCCCGCGGAATAGCTCCCGACGCCGATAACCAGATCAGGTCTGAAACGCCTGATGATTCGGACAGATTCAAATATTCCCACGGGTATCTTTAACAGCGATGTCATCTGATCTCTTGCACCTGCGCCTTTAATTCCCCTGACCGTAATGCACTCATGCTCAAAGCCTTTTTTGGATAAAACAGATATTTCCAGAGGCCTGCCATCGCTGACAAAAAGAACCCTGTTCTTCGGATCCCTTGCCATAAAAGCCTCTGCAATGGAAATTCCCGGAAAAAGATGTCCTCCTGTGCCGCCGCCTGCGATTAAAATATTCATGTTGGTTGTCGGTTGTTAGTTGTCGGTTGTCGGTTGTCGGTTGTCAGTTGTCAGTTGTCGGTTGTCAGTTGTCAGTTGTCGGGTCAGTTGTCGGTTGTCAGTTGTCAGTTGTCGGTTGTCAGTTTGATCGACAGTCTGACCTGCCTCTGTCATCTGCCCTCTGTCACTTGTCCGTTATGTTTTTCAATGTTTATCAGTATCCCTATGGATACCATATTCAGTAAAAGGGAGGTGCCGCCGTAACTGAGAAAGGGGAGGGCCAGTCCCTTGGTTGGTAAAAGCCCGAGGGTGACGCCCATATTGACGCAAACCTGAATCCCTATTGCCGCGGTTAGTCCGATTGCCAGGAATGACGCAAAAGATTCTTCGGCGTTCATAGCAATTTTGATCCCCTTCAATACAATCATTATATATAATCCCAGGATACCCATGATCCCCAAGAGTCCGAGTTCTTCCCCGATAACAGAGAATATGAAGTCGGTATGGGATTCAGGCAGATAGAGCAGCTTCTGATAGCCATTACCGAGTCCTGCTCCCCATATCCCGCCTGTACCAAAGGCCATGAGAGAATGGATCAGTTGATAGCCTCCGTCTGCCGCATGCTGCCACGGATCCCAGAAACTGACAAGCCGCTGTATCCGATATTCCGCGCTGATCAGGAAGACAGAAACAACGGGGATTAAAACGATCAGTGATGATAAGAGGTGCTTTATCCGAACGCCTCCCACAAACATCATAATCCATGTGATCATTCCGAGGATAACCGCTGAACCGAAATCAGGCTGAAAAAATATCAGACTGATAAATATGCAAAGTACGATGACATGGGGCAGGAAACCGATATAGAAATCTCCGAGTTTATCCTGCTTTTTACTCATAGAGTAGGCCAGATAGACGATAAGAGCAAAACGGGTAAATTCCGAGGGCTGAAATGAGAGGCCTCCGAAATGCAGCCATCGCACGGCACCTCCCACAGAAACGCCCACACCGGGAATCTGAAGTGCAATAAGAAAAAGAAATGCAAGGCAGAGAAGCGGATAAGTCAGGGAACTGAGTAATTTCAAAGGAAAACTTCTGCACAGGAGCAGGGCGATAATACCGAGAAGGGAAAAAACCGCCTGTCTTTTAAAAAAATAATAGTCGCTCCCGAATTTTTTCAAGGCCACCGCGGAACTTGAACTGTAAACCATTATAATGCCGATCCCTACCAAAATAAGGACCGGAATCAGAAGGTTGATTTCAAACCGGGGATGCTGATTATCCTTTGCCGACTGTGTGCTTTTGCCTGATATTTGCTGCCTTTTCATTATCAAACCTCAATATTCAATATTACGTTATGCAACTTTTTCAAACCACAGAGAACACCGAGGATTCTGTCTCCGCGCCTCTGTGTTTCACATCGCGTTAATATTCAACATTCAATTCCCTGACTGCCTGGCAGAAAGTTTCTCCCCGTTCCGCGTAACTGCGATACATATCAAAACTTGAACAGGCAGGGGATAAAAGCACCACATCCCCCGGTTCTGCCTCATGGTATGCCTGAGAAACCGCGTCTTCCATTGAAGACGCCATGGTTATTAATACAACATCTTTGAATTCGGATTTTATATCTCTCCTGCTTTCCCCTATGGCAATGAGCTTTTTCGTGTGCTGAGACACCCGATTCCTTAATATGGAATCCGCTTTGAATTTTCGGCCGATCCCTTTACCCCGCCCCCCCATAATCAGGATAACAGGTTTGTCAAAGCATTCAAGCGCCCTTGCCACCGCGTCCGAGTTTGTCGCCTTTGAATCATCGAAATACATGACATCATTTATCGTTGCAACATATTCAAGCCGATGCCGCGGAACTTTGAAATTATTCAGAGCGGATTGTATCCCTTCCGGGGTTCCGCCCACAGCCAGCGCCGCGAGAGATGCGGCAGAAACATTTTCCATGTTGTGTCTGCCCATGAGCTGGATGCTGGATGCTGGATGCTGGATGCTGGATGCTGGATGCTGGATACTGGATGCTGGATGCTGGATACTGGATGCTGGATACTTGCTCCCAGCATCAAGCATCCAGTTTCCAGTTTCCAGTTTCCTGCTCTTAATGTGTTCAGTGACCGAACTGACAATCGGATCCGTGCTGTCCAAAACTGCGGAATCATTTTCCTGCTGGTTTTCAAATATCCGGCCCTTGCTTCTGGCATAAGCTGTGAAATTGGGATAGCGGTCCAGATGATCCTCTGTGATGTTCAGCAAAACCCCCACCTCGGGCCTGAATGTATCAATGGTATCGAGTTGGAAACTGCTGACTTCAGCCACAACAATATCGGCTTTTTCCCCATTATCCGCATAACGAATCAGGGGATTCCCGATGTTTCCGCCCACAAAAACAGTAAATCCTGACGCCTCAAGCATTTTGCCCACAAGCTTTGTTGTGGTGGTTTTACCGTTGGTGCCGGTGATGGCGACAATCGGCGCCTGTATGAATCTGGATGCCAGCTCAATCTCACCCAGTACAGCAACCCCTTTTTCCTGAGCCGCTTTTATCGGCGGTATGGTATGGGGAACTCCGGGGCTTATCACAATGAAATCCGCGTTCTCAAATGTTTCAATCCGATGCTCCCCGAACTCTGTCCGGACACCCAACTCCCGCATCATCGGCGCGTAATCGCCCAGTTCTTCCGCTTTCGCCATATCCGTCACAGTAACGACCGCGCCCCTCTTTTTTAAAAAGCAAGCAGTAGCCGCCCCAGACATGCCGAGACCCACGACGAGAATATTTTTGTCTGCAATTTTCATGTCAGTTGTCAGTTGTCAGTTGTTTGTTGTCAGTTGTTTGTTGTCAGTTGTCAGTTGTTTGTTGTCAGTTGCTGGTCGGTTTGACCAAGAACCATTAACAACGGACAACAAACAACGGACAACTGACCATCCTACCTGAGCTTCAAAGTGCTCAGGGAAATAAGCGCAAGCGCAATTGCAATAATCCAGAATCGGATGATAACTTTTGGTTCGGGCCATCCTTTTAATTCAAAATGGTGATGCAGGGGTGCCATTCTGAAAATTCTGCGGCCGTTTGTCATTTTGAAAAACCCCACCTGGAAAATCACGGACAGGGCTTCGATAACAAAAAGGCCGCCTACCAGAATCAGCATGAGTTCCTGTTTTGTGATGACAGCCACAGTGCCGATGGCACCGCCGAGAGAGAGCGATCCCACATCTCCCATGAAAATCTGTGCCGGATAAGTGTTGAACCACAAAAAACCGAGACCTGCTCCGGCCAGTATCCCGCAGAAAATGGTGATCTCCCCGCTTCCGTCAACATAAGTGATCTGCAAATAATCGGCGATCCTGACATGACCGGCCACATAAGCAAAAAGCATATATGTCACCGCAGCAATAATCACCGGCCCTATGGCAAGACCGTCAAGGCCGTCTGTGAGATTGACCGCATTTGATGTTCCCACAATGACAAACACTGCAAAGATGATATATCCCCATCCGAGATCCGGTGAAATATTTTTAAAGAGCGGAATGGTCACATGAGTGTTGAAGTTCGGACATAAATAAACAAATGTCCCCACTCCGCCTGCCAGTATCGTCTGCATCAGAAACTTGTCCCGGGCGCTCAGTCCCCTGTTTCTCTTTTTGCTCAACATGAGATAGTCATCAATAAAGCCGACAACGCCATATCCGACAGTAATAAGAAGAATCGCCCATATATAACAATTGGTCAGATCCGTCCAGAGGAGCGTTGAAAAAACAATGGAAAAGACGATCAGTGTGCCGCCCATGGTCGGGGTTCCGGCCTTCTTGTGATGAGCTTCCGGCCCATCTTCCTGGATATACTGCCCGATCTGCATTTCAGTCAGTTTCCGGATAACCCACGGGCCCATAAAAAAACATATAAAAAAAGCGGTCAGGCTGGCATAGATGGTCCGGAAAGTAATATATCGGAACACATTAAAAGCCGATATTGTCGTATGAAGCGGATATAACAGGTGATAAAGCATAAAATTATTTACGATTTGGGGAGGAGTGCTAAAATAAAATTTTAGCACAAACCCGCCGGGAGTGCCAAAATAAAATGCCGGTACCGCCTCAGGCCCGCGGCCCTTTGAAAAAATGTGCTAAAATTTCATTTTAGCACTCCTCCTTACTGTCCCCGTTTTTCATCATCGGGGAAATTGTTGTTATTATTGTGTCTGTTTAATTTACCGTGAAAATACAGGCATCCTTCATTTGTCAGTTAAGGCCGGATGCCGGAAACCCTTAACCCTTAAACCTTAAAGAATTCCCTGACTCCTCGTACAATTTCTTCCATGTGCATTCCCCTGGATCCCTTAACTAGTACCCAGTCACCCGGCCTGATCGCTGTTGTCAGGTCTTCGATAATCTCTGATTTGCTTCCTGTGAAAATATGCCGGGAATCCATACCTTCATTTCTGGCCCCTTCCGCGACAGTCTCCGCAAACTCCCCTGCTGCATAGAGCAACGCTACATCCGATCCGGCAGCAACCGAACCGATTTTTTTGTGCATGGTTCCGGCATATTCCCCAAGCTCAAGCATATCCCCTGCAACGAGGATTCCCCTGTGTCTGCCCTTTAATGATCTCAGGGTCATTATCGCGGCTGTCATGGACTCCGGGTTTGCATTGTAAGTATCGTCAATAATATGGACACCGCTGCCTGTTTTGAAAATATCCATCCTTCCCCGGACGGGTCTGAACGCCTCAATACCGGCCTTTATCTCCTGAGCGGACAGACCCAGCACATATCCGACAGATGCCGCGGCAAGAGCATTTGAAACCATGAATCTGCCGGGGATACGGAGATGAATCGGAACGCTTTCCGCGGGCAGTGCCAAAGTAAAAAAAGTTCCGATTCCGTCCGCTTTTACGGACAGGGCGCGGACCGGAGATTCAGTTTTCAAATCTTGGGACGCGGAATAAAAGAGAGTCCGCACGCCAAACCCCGCGCACTGGTCACCAAGTGCCGCAACCCTCGGATCGTCAGCATTCAGAACCGCGGTTCCGCCCGGCCTGATTTTTTCCAGAAGTTCCCCTTTGGCGTTCATAATTGCTTCCATGGACCCCAGTCTTCCGATATGCGCGGGACCGATATTTGTAATAACGCCCACATCCGGCAGACAGATTTCAGAAAGTTTTCCGATCTCCCCGGGATTGTTCATCCCCAGTTCCACCACCGCCCATTCATGGGAATCGCCAAGTCCAAGAAGGGTTAACGGGAGTCCGATCTCATTGTTGAAGCTTCCGCGGGAAGACAATGTGCAGAAACGTCGGGAAACCGTTTCGGCAACCATCTCCTTCGTGGTGGTTTTTCCATTTGACCCTGTGATTGCCGCAACCGAAACATTTGAACGCTTCCGGTTAAAAGCGGCAAGATGACCGAGCGATCGGGTGGTGTTGTCAACCGCGACACAGACAATCCCCTTATCCTGCCATTTTCCCATGGGCAGGTCGCCGATTCTGTCCCTGCTTATGATAAGACCGCGAATTCCCTGTTCAAGCACATCCTCTGTAAAATTGTGTCCGTCATGAACATCCCCTCTGATTGCAACGAACACCTCGTCAGAGAATATCTTTCGGGAATTGATGGAAATACCTGAAAACTTGAAAGTTGAAAGTTGAAACCTGAAATCGGCTGCCAGTTCAAACAGAAGCTCTCCCCCTGTTGCAGCAAGAATTTCAGCAATCGTCCATGGTGTTGGTGTTGTCCGTTGTCCGTTGTCCATTGTCTGTTGTCCGTTGTCCGTTGTCGGTTGTCTGTTGTCCGTTGTCCGTTGTCCGTCGTTGACCGTTGTCTGTTGTCCGTTGTCCGTTGTCAATTGCGACTGACCACTGACCACTGACCACTGACCACTGACATCAATTGCGACTGACCACCGACCACTGACCACTGATCACTGCTGTCAAACTGCTCGCTTTGCGCCGGGGCGGTATGTTCATATAGTTAAGGGTTTCATAAGCGATCTTTCTGAATACCGGCGCTGCCACCGTACCGCCGTAATGATTTTTCAGAGGCTCATCAACAACAACCAGAATCGCCAGTTGGGGATTTTCCTCAGGCACAAATCCGATAAAAGAAGCAATGTATTTTCCTTCCGCATATTCACCTTTTCCATTAATTTTCTGGGCTGTCCCTGTCTTGCCGCAGACAGAATAGTCTTTGAGCGCGGCTTTTTCCCCTGTACCTTTCTTTTCAACTACGGACCGCATCATCTTTTTAAGGGATTTGGCGGTTTTCACTGAAATGACTCGCCGAATTTTGCTGGGACCGAAACTTTCCACAGGATGTCCGTTCGGATCCGTTATGGCCTGAACAATATAAGGCTTCATGCGCATCCCTCCGTTGGCAATTGCGGAGACGGCTGTGAGCAGTTGCATGCAGGATACAGAAATTCCGTGTCCGAAGGATATTGCCCCCGCGTCAATCTTTGACCATCGCCTGTAAGATGACAAAGCCCCGGCTGTCTCCCCCGGGCAGTCAATTCCGGTCTTTTCCCCGAAACCGAAGTCACGAAGGGTTTTGTAAAGCATGCGGGAACCGATCATTTCGCTGACCTTTATAATACCGATGTTACTGGAATATTTTATGATTTTTCCCAGAGACAGCCATCCGTGAGCGCGGGAGTCGTGGACAACATCATCCCCGATCTGATACGCGCCCTTTTCACAAAAAAAGATGGTGTCCGGCTTGCATCCGAATTCCATTGCCGCCGCCGCGCTGAATATTTTCATTGTCGAACCCGGTTCAAACGGATCTGTGATCGCTTTGTTTCTCCATAGTTCCCTGTCAAATTTTCCAAAGAAATTCGGGTTGAAAAGAGGGGCATGGGCCAGCGCCAGTATCGCGCCTGTTCCGGGGTCCATGACGGCCGCTATCCCGGACTTGGCTGAAAAGTCTGTAACTGCCTCTTCCAGAGCACTCTCGGTGATGAACTGAATTGTTTTGTCAATGGTCAGGATGATATTATTCCCGCTGTATTTCTGATCTGCGTTTACCTGGGTATCAAATTTTCGGTCATATCCGTCTTTCAGAACTTTTAATTTGTAATCCCTGCCCTTCAGCCGGGTGTCATAATAAAACTCGATCCCCTCCAAACCGCGGTCATCTATGCCTGTGAACCCGATTATCTGCCCGGCAAGCATCCCGTTCGGATAGAAACGGCTGTGTTCAGGTATGAAACCGATACCTTTGAACTTAAACGCTTTGAGGGCCTCTGTTTTCCTGGGCCCGACCTGGCGTTTGATCCATATAAACGATTTGTCGGATGTGAGTTTTGTATTCAGTTCTTTCACATCGATTCCCAGTGTTTTTGCAAGTATTTCTGATGTGTCACCCGCATTCCTGATATACGGCGGGTGCGCTGCGATGGATTCCACATCCGCGGAGGTTACAGCCATCTCCCTGCCATTTGTGTCATATATTGTTCCGCGTTTTCCATGAAATATGAGAGATTTTTCGCGTTCATCCACTGCCCTCTCATGCAGCCACGGACAGAAAGCCTGCAAATATATCACCTTTAAGCCGATGACCGAGAAAAAAATCATAAAAAAGAAACCAACAACGACAATACGCATCCTTATACGTTTTCTTTCAATGGCTTTCATGTTTTTACTCCTGTCTTCCGGGCTGTCAGGGCAAGTTTCCGGCAATGGCGGACCTCTTTTCAGGGAATGATAATCATTTGTTCCGGTGTGGGGTTTGTCAAACCCAGCCGGTTTGCAATTTCCGAAATCCGTTTCGGGGATTTCAGTCTGGCGAATTCAATTTTCAAGTTGTTTTGCAAGGCGACAAGTTCTCGGTGTTTGTCCGTTTCCTCTGATATCTTATATCCGATCCGAAAACACTGAACTCTGCACCATGTATAGAAAAAGAGTTGCGCCATAAAGATTGACATGAGGATAATCCATATCCCTATTGTTTTCAGTTCAGACTTCTTCAATTTTATCCCCCGGATGGTTTTGCAAATTTTTTTTTAGGCATCCTTCATTTGTCAGTTACACTTCCGGTGTCAGTTCACACTTCCGGGTGTTAACTGTTAAGTGTTAAGGCTTCCAGACGACCCTTAATCCCTGATCGGGAAAAAGTAAACTGCTTTCGGCTTTTGTGAAGGATGCCCTTTTTTTAGTATCCTTTTCTTTAAATAAATCACCTTATAAGATAAATCAATGGGGTACAGAGAGTATTCAATCCGTTTTAAATTCGTAGTTCCGGAGTTTAGGCGGCCTAATCGCCAGAACTTAAAGTCTGTAATTTCCAATTTCCGAAATCTTTTCTGCTGCTCTCAGTTTCGCGCTTCTTGCCATGGGATTCATTGCAACTTCTTTCTCAGCAGGCCGTTGCACTTTTTTTGTCAGATTGCGTAACACGCTTTCTTTGTTACAAACACATTTCGGAAAGCCCGGCGGACAGATGCACCCCTTTTCCATGGCCTTTATCCGATGTTTTACAATCCGATCTTCAAGGGAATGAAATGACAGAACACAGAGACGGCCTCCGGGTTTCAGAACAGATGCTTTGTCAGCTTCGATGCCTTTCATAAACCGGTCAAGTCGTTCAAGTTCCTTGTTGACAGCAATTCTGAGCGCCATAAATATTCGTGTGGCCGGATGAATCCTCTGATTGACAATTGAGGATTTTCGATTGACGATTGGAACCGCGTCACACACAATCCGCGCCAACTGGCTGCTTGAACGAATTTTTTCACGCGTTCTTGTCTTTACAATCTTCCTTGCAATGGGTCTTGCCCAGCGTTCCTCCCCGTATTCCTTAAAAATTTTTTCAAGGCGTTTTTCCGACATCCCGTTGATTATATCTTCCGCCCTTATGTCCGATTCTGTGTTCATCCGCATATCAAGCGGCTCATCCCTGCTGAAACTGAAGCCCCGGCCTCCGGCCTTCAGTTGATGAAGTGAAACACCCAGATCAAGAAGAATACCATCAACCGACAGAATGTTCAGTTCCGAAAGAATATCCCCGAGGCGTACAAAATTCATATGGGAAAGGTGAATATTTTTTTCTGATATGTATGATTTCAGCACCTCTTTCGCGTTGTTTATTGCATCCTTATCCTGATCTATGCCTATCAGAAACCCGTCCGGCATAATCTTTTCCAAAATAGCCTGTGCATGACCTGAACCGCCAAGGGTACAATCAACATAAATTTTTCCCGGCTTGCAATCAAGATACCGGACCACTTCATCCAACATTATGGGAATATGTTTGTATGGCATAAATTCTGCTAATTGTCTTGAATAAAAATACATTTTTGAGGAAGTGTCAAGAGAAAACGGAATCTGTAAGCATTTTACTCTCTGTTTTCAAATTGCCTTATAAAACTACATAGCTTCTAACATTGTTGAACAGAGATGTCAAGAGATGTAAAATTTACGGATAGGAATCGCATGAAAATCGATATCATCAATAATTTAAGTATGAAATCGATATCATCAATAATTTAAGTATGTTTGTTAAAAATCGATAAAAAATTAACTTATTGATT
>JAUCGI010000248.1 GCA_030378035.1 Desulfobacterales bacterium HSG2 | reverse complement strand
TGAGGCTGATATTGCGGCTGTTCATACTCAGAATCATATAGAACATGTCCGCCGAAACGGCCTTTATGATATTTCCGCTCTGGCCGCCGGGGGAGCGATTCAGGCTGCAACCCTCGGTCTGACCGAGCCGTGTTTCGGACTGATCCGCCCTCCGGGTCATCATGCATCTTCTGAATCATCCTGGGGGTTCTGCTATTTTAACAATATGGCTGTCGCCACAGAGGCTCTGAAGCGGCAAGGAAAGATCCGGAGCGCATACATTCTGGATATCGACCTGCATTACGGAGACGGGAACGTCAATATCCTGGGAAACAGGGATTATGTTCTCGTTCATAATGTAGAGGAGCATCGGCGTGATGCCTATATGGATGAAGTGAGGAGAGAGATGGAAAACTGTCACGCGGATATCATCGGAATCTCCGCGGGATTCGACAATCATGAAGAGGACTGGGGCAATGTTCTCAAAACAGAAGATTATACGGAAATTGGCAGAATGGTCCGGGAATCGGCGAACCGACAGGGGGGCGGATGCTTCGGTATTCTGGAAGGGGGCTATAATCATCAGGTGTTAGGCCGTAATGTAATGGCCCTGTTAGAGGGAATGATGAATTAGGAATTAGGGAATTAGGAATTAGGGCTCCGACCATCTTTCATCCTTCCCGAACAGAATTGTTACTTGGCACAAAGTTGATTGTCTCGCCCCTTATCCCTCTGATCGACTCTTATATTTGCAGTTTTGATGATTCAGTTTGAAGATTTCAGAAATACGAATATTATGCAGCCCAATATGGAGCCCATGCAGGAACTTCAAAACTTATAAGTTTACCTGAGTGCGGGACAAAACCTTCCATTAATCGTGATCTTGCTCTTTTAAGTTCGTAGTTCCGCGCCGCCTAAAGGCGGAACTACGAACTTTGAAGGATGCCCAAAAAAAAAATCAACTTTTTTCGGCAGAAGCATTGAAATCTGTATCCCAATATGTTATTAATTAGATAGTTGAGGTGATTAAATGGAAACTTGAAAGTCCTTCCGCTTTTAACTTTCCACTTTATAACTGGGAAGAAAGTGTGAACCACAGATTTTCAGGAAAATAATTTCACAAGCCTGATGAATGAAATCCGCTTTTTTCAACAAGTTGAAATCGGAAATTCCGTAGCTGCATACTATTGTGAAAGATACCTCAAAATATAGGGATTGCGGAACTCTGTGCCCTCTGTGTCAAAAAATTGCATATCGTATGAAAAGATTTTTTCACCCGACCACAAAAGCCAAGTTTTTAAAACTCGATTTTTTAGGATGTATCTTCAATGCAAAGTCTGCAAATTACCTGTGCACAGAACAAAAACTGTGCACTGATCTGTTATGATAATTTATGATCCGTCAGCAATTCTAATTTTGACCATAAACGGATTTGGGTGAAACCCTGACACGCCGAACTTACGTTTGCCCGAATCATTTTTGCCCGGATTTTTGCATTGATTCTTTCCAAAATTAGAATTGCTGATGATCCGTTATGCTCCCTGAAAAAAAACAGCGTCCGCCGGACCGGCGTGCCGTAATGCCGTCCCTGTTTGGGACAGTAAGAACCGGTAAGAACAATATGGATGAAAACATAAAAAATTCAAAACTGATCAAAGCCGCTCAGAAAGGGAACAAAGCCGCGTTTGATCAACTTGTTCTCAAATATAAGGATTCCGTATTTAACTTATGCTATTGTCTGCTCGGAGACTATCGTGGCGCGGAGGAGTCTGCTCAGAAAGTCTTTATCAATATGTATCGGGGGCTGGGCAAATTCGGATTCAAAGCAAAATTTTCCGTCTGGCTTTATCGGATTGCAGTTAACATCTGCAAAAACAGGCTCGAAAAACAGCCCGGAACCCCGAAAATGAATTCCCCTGATGACGCTGAATTATCAGCCCCTTCAAAACCGCCTGAAAAAAAAGAGCGCGCAGAACTGATCAGGCAGGAAATCAGCGCATTGCCCCGGGACAAAAAAACGGTAATTCTCCTGCGTGACATCGAACGCCTGTCATACAGGGAAATCGCGGTGATTACCGGTCTGAAACTCGGCGCTGTCAAATCAAATCTCTCAGAGGCAAGAGAAACTCTCAAAAAAGAATTAAGAAGAAAGAATGTGATATAAAGATGAAATGCAATGAAGTAAAGACGATTCTGTCCGAATATATTGATGGTATCTTGGACAAGCAGAAAGCCGGACATATTAAGGGTCATCTTGTGAAATGCAAGGCATGCAAGGAAGAGTTTTTTTCATTAAGGTCGCTGCTTAAAGAGATTGGCGCGCTGAAGCCTGTCCAATCGCCCGATAACTTTCTCGCCACCCTTTATGAACGCATGGAAATTTCATCTCTCCTTGATGAGATTCTTGATGAGGAGAAACAGCCATTGCCCGGGAAGACTGAAAATCCGGTGGCTGAGACGGAATCTGAACATGAGGATATCTCGGACAGAATCGAGGAACTTCTTAAAATCGGAGAAGAATCGTTTGAAGCCCCGAAAAAGAATGTTGAATCCGATTCTGTTTTGAAACCCGAGCCCGAAAAATATGGGAATCTGCTACTTGAGCCGGATCCGGACGAGGGGTCGAATGTCGAAGCCGGACCGGGAATCGGATCAGCCGGGAGTTCTGATTCATCTGACAGAAATAAAGCGCCTAATATGGATAAAGTCCCCCCGGGAAAAACCGACGCTAAGGAAAAACCCGGAGGTTCATCTGATGAATGGGATTTGAACGAGTTCCAGACGATGGAATTCAGCGCGGCAAGCTTATATAATGTGCTTGACAAAGTGCTCGGGCCGGATGAGGATCCGTTGCCTGAAAAACCTGAGAAAAAATCAGATTCCCCGGTGCCGGCTCCGGATATGAAATCAGAAGGAGAAAGTCATGAGAATGAACATGAGCGGAAAAAAGAGGAAGCCCCCGTGGAAGAGGAAGAGGAAGAAGATGATGATGAGGCAATGAGACACACTTATGTGTTTGATATGGGAATCCCGGCCGGTGAATTTGATGAATCATCAGACGCCTCTAAAAAAGCCTCCTCCGAAATATCTTCTCAGGAAGTTGACGCTGATAAAAAAAGAGAATCCGCATCCGGAAACCGGATACTCAGAGTGATCCTTATCATTGCAGCCGCAGCCGTCGCGGGGGCCGCTATTTACGGAATTTATACCCTCCGCGATAATGAAATCTTTCAGAATTTCCTCCGAAAGGTCCCTTTTGTCGGCGGTTTGCTAGACTCGGAAGCTCAGGAAGCCGGAAAGATGGCTGTCGTGAAAAGCACGATAACGAGCAGATTTGTGGAAAATCCCCGAGCCGGAAGGCTTTTTGTGATAACCGGCCGGGTGAAAAATGAATATTCCATGTCCCATGGCTTTATAAAAATATCGGGAAAACTATATGCAAAAGGGGAAGTTGTTGCAAGGGAAACTGTTTATTGCGGTAATGCGCTCTCTGACGCGGAGCTTTCCGAACTGACCGCGGAAGCCATAAAAGAGCGTCTTTCAAACCGCCCCGATGAAAGTCATTCAAAGCGGACAATTGAAGCCGGAGAAGCGGTTCCGTATATGATTGTTCTCTTTGACACACCGGATAATCCAGATAATTTCACCGTCGAAATTGCCGGGGCGTTACCTTCTCAGGAATAAAAGCATCTCATTAAAACGCCCTCCGGATGACAATGACAGACAGCGGATGACAATGACAGGAATCCCACATATCAGTTACAGATGGCGAACTCAGCATGAGAGAATTCCCTAATGACAATAACAAATAGCAGATGATCATAAGTGTAAATTTAAGGGAGTCCTCCCGGACGGGATTTGCAAATCTCTTTATCTTTATCTTTATCTTTATCTTTATCTTTATCTTAATCTTGCTCTTGCTCTTGCTCTTTATCTTGCTCTTTATCTTGCTCTTTATCAGGATAAAGATAAAGATAAAGAGCAAGAGCAAGATTAAGAGCAAGAGCAAGATTAAGAGCAAGAGCAAGAGCAAGATTAAGAGCAAGATTAAGCCCTAAGTTTACACTTATGGATAAATGATAAATGACAAAATCCCACATATTAGTTATAGATGACGAACTCAGCATGAGAGAACTCCTTGAATTCATGCTGAAAAGAGAAGGATATGATGTTTCATGCGCAGTCAACGGCTACAGCGCCATCTCGATGATTGAACAGACGCATTTCGATCTGCTGCTCTGTGATATCCGGCTCGGCGATATCACCGGTCTCGAAGTGTTAAAGGCTGCAAAAAAACAGGACCTGAATACAGTGGTTATCATGATTTCCGCTTATGCCTCAGCAGAGACGGCGGTGGAAGCCATGAACGAAGGGGCGTATGACTATGTGCCCAAACCTTTCGACAACAATGAGCTGAAACAGACCATCGCAAAAGCTCTGAAACTGAAAACCGTTACTCGTGAAAAGCGGATTCTCGACGACGAGCTGAAGAAGCACATCCATTTCGGCAGGATCGTGGGAAACAGTCTCAAAATGCTGCATGTCTATGAAAGGATCCGGAAGGTTGCCAAAACTACGACAAACATCCTCGTCACCGGAGAGAGCGGTACCGGCAAGGAACTGATCGCCCGCGCCATCCATGAGCAGAGCAACCGCCGGGATGAGCCTTTTGTTTCCATCAACTGCGGAAGCATTCCCGAATCATTGCTGGAAAGCGAGTTTTTCGGCCACAAAAAAGGGGCTTTCACAGGCGCGGATAATGACAAAGAAGGCCTTTTCAAAACTGCCCACAAAGGCACGGTTTTTCTTGACGAGATCGGAGAGATCAGCCCGGCCATACAGGTGAAGCTGCTCAAGGCGGTTCAGGACAAGGCGTTCATGCCGGTGGGCGGCAATGAGAGTATTTCGGTGGATGTCCGATTCCTCTCTGCCACGAACAGGCAGTTGGACAGAGAAGTCATTGCCAACCGCTTCAGGGAAGACCTCTTCTATCGTCTCAATGTGATCGAGATACGGGTTCCTCCGCTCAGGGAAAGGAAGGACGATCTTCGTATCCTTTCCCAGCATTTTCTTGACAAATATTCCCGGGAAATGGGAAAGCGGATGACAAAGATTTCGTCTTACGCCATTGACCTGCTGAGGAGGTATGACTTCCCCGGGAATGTTCGTGAACTTGAGAATCTGATCGAACGGAGCGTGGCCCTGAGCAACACGAACATCCTCCTGCCGGACAACCTCTCGATCTCCATACATAAAAAGACATGGGTAAAGGAGGAGAAGGACAGAGGAATTGATTTGGATGCGGTGGCAGGCGGGATTTCGTTGGATGCGATTCTGGACGGAATTGAAAAGGACTATATCAACAAAGCGCTTGAGTTAAGCAACGAAAAAAAGAAATATGCGGCCAAACTGCTCGGTATCAGCACCCGTTCTCTCAGATACCGGCTTAAAAAGCTGGAGATTGAAAAATAGCAAGTTCGTACCCTCGCCCGGCTCGGATTGGCAAATCCGAGCCGGATTTGTCAGTCCGGGATGGAATTTCGTACCCCCTCGCCCGGCTCGGATTGGCAAATCCGAGCCGCCGGGTTTGTCAGTCCGGCTGGAGCATGACTTACCCCTCGCCCGGCTCGGATTGGCAAATCCGAGCCGCCGGGTTTGTCAGTCCGGCTGGAGCATGACCTACCCCTCGCCCCGCCCGGATTAGCAAATCCGAGCCGC
>JAUCGI010000180.1 GCA_030378035.1 Desulfobacterales bacterium HSG2 | reverse complement strand
AATGCAGGAATATCGGGCCTCCTTCACAGAAGCCGGGAAGCAGTTTACACTTCTGGCGGGGTGTCTCACCTCTCGCAAAGGCAGGTCGGAGGCGAGAAGCCTTAACACTTAACACTTAACACTTAACACTTAACACTTAACACTTAACACTTAACACTTAACACTTAACACTTAACACTTAACACTGTCATCTTATCATATGCTCCAAGGAACTCATCGTTCTGGATATTACCGCTTTGAGAGTGGCGGCAACATTCACCCCGTTTAACGCGCTCGCCTCAAAGCAAGGCGCTTTCAGCCTGCTGTTAAGATCTTTTTCCATTGTTTTAACAGACAGAAGCGGCCCGTCTTTGAGGTCGCGTTTATTATATTGAAAGACCAGGGGAATTTTGAAAAGGTCTTTTCTGTAAAGCCCCAGATTCTCCTGAAGATTTTTAAGGGAGTAAAGATTGTTATCTCTTCGCGGCGATGTGGAATCCGCAACGAACACCACGCCGTCTGCCCCCTTTAAGACCAGTTTTCTGGTGGCATTGTACGATACCTGTCCCGGCACGGTATATATCTGTATTCTTACGCTGTATCCCATTATGTTTCCAATATCAAAGGGAAGAAAATCGAAAAAAAGGGTCCGGTCGCCGTGTGTTCTGATGCAGACCATATCCGAATCAATCCGGTTGTGAAATTTGCGATGAATGTATTCAAGATTGGTCGTTTTTCCTCCCATACCGGGGCCATAATAAACTATTTTTGCCTGTATCTCTTTATTTTTCTGATTGACGAAAGCCAAAGCAGATACCTCTCAGTTAAAATGTTAATTGTCATTTCAGTCGGCAATTGAAAAATTTGGTTGTTCATCTAATCTTCCCAAAGCTCGGGGCCGATGATACCGATTTTAACCGCGTATTTTACCATTTCCACCATATTGTGAACATTCAGCTTTTTCATGATGTTCGCACGATGTTTTTTCACGGTCTTCAGACTGATACACAGAATATCGGCTGTCTCGGAAGTTTCTCTTCCTTCGACCAGCATTCGGAATACCTGCTGCTCCCGCTCGGACAGAAGGTTATAACCGCTGACATCCGAGTTGTCCTTCCGGTTTCTCAGATAGGTAACGATGATCTGAGCATTCACCTTTGGGCTGAGAAAATATTCATCATTATAAACTGCCCGGATTGCTTCGAGCACATCGGATGTGGGTGACGCTTTGAGCACATAACCCTTGGCGCCGGAAGCCAGCGCCCGATCGACATAAGCGTCTTTTTCATGCATGGAAAGAAGCACCACCTGGGTATCCGGCACTGCCTCCTTAATCAGACTCACCGCCTCCAAACCGCTTAACTTGGGCATGGCGATATCGACAAGCGCCACATTCGGACGGAGTAACTTAACTTTTTTCACCGTTTGCAAACCGTTATCCGCCTCACCCACCACCTCCATATCTAATTGATCTTCTAAAAGCCTTCGCAGTCCGTTTCGAACGATAGCATGATCATCCGCTATTAATACCTTTATCTTGTTCATTTGTTTTCCTCTTAAAAAATATCTGGAAACCTCTTCGGAAGTCTGATTCCGCTTCTGTCTGATTTGTTCAAATCCCGCATGTCTGCAAGCTGATTCTGATAGGTTCGGAGATTAAAAAAATGCTGATTATAACGCCTTTTGCCGCCCCGTGAACGTGGAACCTGCCCGCGAACGTGAACTGCCGGCAGGCTCCGGAGATTTATGATTCTGACGGATTTTGTGGTCCGAATCTGTTTTTTCAACGCAGATCACCGCGAAGGACGCAGAGGACCGTCCGAATCTCCGCGGTCTCCGCAGTCTCCGCGTTTTGTTAACCGTCTGAAATGATACGGAACCACAGAACCAGGATTATCTTTCACCAAAAGATTTTATCCGCACATTTCCCAGATAATCCGAAAAAAGGTTTATCACAGCGGTAAGAGCGGCAGAGAGCAACCCGGAAAATATGTAAAGCACTTCTCTAATTGCCGATTCAATCGGCTCCGGAAAGCCTGCATACATGAAAAAAACAATTAAAGTTGTACCTGTCAGCATCCGTATTAGCCAGTCTGTCAAAAATAATGATTTCACTCCGACATTCTGTTTTATTCTGAGATATTTCTGATTCATACAGCCCTTTCTTTGTTGTTGCTTTATTAAGTTTTGCCAGTTCGGATGAAACCGAATTTTTCCAGGATATCCTTCATTTATCCTGTTTATAACGGATTTAGAGCCCGTGAACGCGAACATGAACTTGCCCCGGTTTCTATGATGAAGGTTGCCAAATCGGAGTTCTTAAATTTTATGCTGATTATAACGGATTTAGGGATGCCTGTGAACATGAACGCGAACTTGAACGGTTCAGGTGTAAGTTCGGGGTTCATAAGTTCAAGTTCAAGGCTCCCCTAAATCCGTTATATGTTCAGACTCTGTGACACAGATTAAGACTTCCGAAGTTTTTAAAACTTTGGAAGTCTTTACATATATGGTGAGGCCTTTTTGCTTATTTCAATAGAATAGGGGGATAAATAAATCAATGGGGTGGGGAGAGTATTAGAAGGTGGGAATATCCTACTTCCAGGGTAGAAATATCCTCATCTGAATTAATTCACTGCTGACAGGAACGGACTTCGGGAAAAAAGGGACGATCCCCGGATCTTCCCAAAGTCCGATTTCGCTGATATGTTTTCCGAATTTCTCATGGCACTTCTTCCCAAAGCTCCGGACCGATGATCCCAATTTTAATGGCATATTTTACCATTTCCACCATGTTGTGGATGTCCAGTTTTCTCATGGTATTGGCACGGTGTTTGTCAACGGTCTTGGAACTGATGCACAGGATATCGGCAATCTCGGCATTCGACTTTCCTTCAACCAGAAGCCGGAACACCTGCTGTTCCCGGTCGGAAAGAAGGTTGTAACCGCTGACAGCAGGCTGCTTTTCGTCACGGTTCTTCAAAAATGTGCTGATGAGCTTGGAATTGATCTTGGAGCTCAGAAAATGCTCCTTGCGGTTCGCCGCCCGAATCGCTTCAAGCACATCAGATGTGGGTGACGCCTTGAGCACATAACCCAGCGCGCCGGAATTAAGCGCCTGATACACATAAGCATCCTTGATATGCATGGAGAGAAGCACTATCTGGGTATCCGGCACCGATTCCTTGATCAGGCTTACCGCTTCCAAACCGTTCAATTCGGGCATGGCGATGTCGAGGAGCGCCACATTCGGACGGATCGATTTGATCTTCTTCACAGCCTGCATACCGTTTGTTGCCTCGCCCACCACCTCCATATCCGCCTGATCCTCCAAAAGCTTTCGCAAACCTTCCCGAACGACCGCATGGTCATCTGCAATCAAAACCTTTATCTTGTCCATATTTTCCTCCTTTTATACTGATTATAACGGATTTGGTGTCCCGTGAACCTGAACCTGAACATGCTCGTGAATGTCCACGGGTAAGTTCAACTTCACGTTCACGGGCAGAGCGAGGCTTCCCAAAAGGCGTCATAATCCGTTTTTATACCTTTTAATCCCTCAGTTCACAGGAAGTACAACCCTGATTGTGGTTCCTTTGTCTATGGTGGAACGAATCTCAATGTTTCCTCGCATAACAACCACCCGCTCCCGCATTCCCAGAAGTCCGATTCCGTCTTTGCCTTTTGTCTGATCATCAAATCCGACACCGTTATCTTCTATGATAAAAATAACATTCGGATGGTTGTAAGTCAGTTTCACATCCACATGCTGAGCCTTTGCATGTTTGACAACATTATTTATACTTTCCTGAAAAATTCTGTACAGAACAAGTTCGATGTCGGAGGATACCCGTTTTCTGAACCCGACAGCCTGGAAGTCGATGGCGATATCCGGTCTGTTCTCAGTAAACTCCTTGATATACCATTCCAGTGTGGGAACCAGTCCCAGATCGTCTAACAGATCCGGCCGCAAATCGGATGATATGCTTCTGATTTTATCTCCCAACTGCTCAATCAGGCCGATCAAATCGCCGATCCCTTTTTTATGATCTTCCAATTCATTCGGCATGGAGCTTTGCAAGGATTCGGCATTCATGTGAAGCGCTGCAAGGGTCTGCCCGAATTCATCGTGAAGATCCTGGGCAAGCTCTTTTTTGCCTTCTTCGCCGCTGCTGATTAGCTGAACGGAAAGATGCCTGATCTCCTCTTCCACCCGCATGCGCTCCGCTATCTCTTTCTGGAGTTCGACGGAATGTTCCTTTTCCAGTTCGTTCAGTTTTTGCAATGTCTCAACCATTCTGTTATAAGAGCCGGTAAGAAAACGTGTTTCAATCAATTTTCCTTCTCTGCCTTCATCATCTTCGATTTCCAGATCATCTCCGATTTCCAGATCATCCCCGATTTCCAGATCATCTCCGATTTCCAGATCATCCCCGATTTCCAGATCATCTTCCGAATATTTTTTCACCGAATATTCTTCTTCTATCAATTCCTCACTTTTAATCGTCAGAGGCTCTTTCTTCAAATGCCTGGTTAGATATTTAAAGGAAAACAGCATCAGAAGCGTTATCAGAAGCAGTAATAACAGGGAGGCTGCCAGAACAAACCCGGCAATTGCTTTCCGGGCCATCGAATTCAGTTCATCGAGTGTTTCCCCGAGAGAGGCAAGAATAACGGATTCCGATATCACAACCCCCAGCCGCCATCCGGTCGAAGCCACGGAATGAGAAAAAATAATGTATGAGTCTCCGTCTAATGAAAAAGGGATCCGTTGCTCCTTCTTTTTAATTAGGCTTTGCCCTATTTTTCTGACCCCGGCATTGGAAGATTCTGATAAGCGATATTCAGGAGCATTCACCGCCTGACTCATGTCGGTTTCAAGGCCGAACATCTTAAAATATTCCGGCGGAAAAGCAATGATTCTGCCTGTGCGGTCAATGAGAAAAGAGAAAAGTCCGCCTGTCAGATTTCTTCTTCTCTCCAACAAAAAGTGATTCAGACTTTTATTATCCAGGATATCGTCCAAAATTTTTTTTATCGTCACATCAACGCCTGCCGCGCCGAGGTATTTTCCCGTTTTACCATAAACAGGGGTACTTGCTGTTGTTAATAATTCATATCCGGTGTCATCCTGATAAACATTTGTCCATACCGTTTTATGTGCGGGATTCTCTTCCGGTCTCGCAGCGCTGTAAAAGTTTGATTGTTTCATGTCGTATTCTTCGGGCCGGGGCAGTTCGGTCACCGTGTGAATGTTCGGATGATAACGCCGAATCCCGGATTCAGTCATCACATAAGAGGCCGCGCATTCAGGATTGCTTCTTATTCCCGCCATTAAAAGCGGATCTACATGAGAAAGCGCGTTCAGTTCTTCTTTGATTTGCGGCGATATGACAGATGATCCCCAATACATGACCATTGTCGCATCAAAAGAACCATTTGAAAATATTCCGTTCGGCGGATAGGGAGACAGTTTCTCGTTCGGGTTAAGCGGCATTTTTCCATACATGCCTGTATGGTCCAGAAAGAAACCGGCCTGTTTTGCAATCATGGCTGAAGATGCGGCAATCTTTTGAAATACGGCCTCATATCGCATCGCCTGCTCATAAGTCAGACGAGACAGAAACGCATAAGACCGGGCTTTCATACAGGTTTCATTTTTTGACGCGTAAAAATTTTCAAGTTCGGCTGTCAGTCGTTTTCCCCCATAAATCAGGGAAAGCACACATAAGATCAGAGCCATCAGAAAGATGGTCATCAT